>NZ_CAKMJU010000101.1:0-7613 GCF_927416815.1 uncultured Acetobacterium sp.
ACAAAACACCGGAAGAGCTCTTATTAAAAGCCTGTGAAATCAGTCAATTAGGACTGGGAATGCCTGCTTTTTACAGTGATGAGGTTGTCATTCCTTCTTTAGTCAGCCGTGGCGTTACATTAAGTGATGCCCGTGATTACGGTGTCATCGGCTGTGTCGAACCACAAAAAGGCGGTAAAACCGAAGGTTGGCATGATGCGGCATTTTTTAACATCGCAAAAGTACTGGAAATCACGCTTAATAACGGTATGGTCGATGGTCAGCAAATGGGTCCTCAAACAGGAACCTTTGAATCCTTTAAAACCTTTGATGATTTAATGGCAGCCTATAAAAAACAAATGGCACATTTTGTAAGCCTTCTCATTAATGCCGATAATTCTGTGGATATTGCTCACGGAGAGCGAGCACCGTTACCTTTTCTTGCTTCGATGGTGGATGACTGTATCAGTAAAGGAAAATCACTCCAGGAAGGCGGCGCTCATTATAACTTCACCGGACCACAAGGTGTTGGTGTTGCCAATGTTGGTGATTCCCTGGCGGCAATTAAAGAATTGGTCTATGACAAGAACGCCATTACGGCCAAAGATCTTAAAAAAGCTCTTGACGAAAACTTTGTGGGGATGGAAGACATGCGTCAAATGCTACTGAACAGAGCACCAAAGTTTGGCAATGATATTGATGCCGTTGATAACCTTGCCCGTGAGGGAGCTTTGATTTACTGTCGTGAGGTTGAAAAATATACCAATCCTCGTGGCGGCCAGTTCCAACCGGGTTTGTATCCTGTTTCAGCTAATGTTCCGATGGGTGCTGACACCGGTGCTTCTGCTGACGGACGACTGGCAGGCACAGCTTTAGCTGATGGCGTCTCACCGGTTTCCGGAAGAGATCTGGCTGGTCCAACCGCAGCTGTCAACTCGGTTTCCAAACTGGATCATTTCATTGCTTCCAACGGAACTCTTTTGAATCAGAAATTTCATCCTTCAGCCATTGCTGGAGAAGCCGGTCTTCACAACTTATCCTCACTGGTTCGCGGTTTCTTTGATCAGAAAGGTATGCATGTTCAGTTTAATGTTGTTGACCGTGCGAAACTGATTGATGCACAGAAAAATCCTGAAAAATACCAGAGCCTGGTTGTCCGTGTGGCTGGTTACAGTGCCCATTTTGCCTCTCTTGATAAATCCATTCAGGATGATATCATTGAAAGAACAGAACATATTTTTTAAGTCTATTTAAAAATTCTAAGCAGTGAGGGGATCTTTACCTCTCACTGCTTTTATAATGATTGGAGGGTTAAATATGCCGAGTGACAGCTTAGATTTACAAACAAAAGGTGTGGTTTTTGATATCCAGCGATTTTCTGTCCATGACGGACCGGGTATTCGAACCATCGTATTTTTAAAAGGGTGCCCATTAAAGTGTGATTGGTGCAGTAATCCAGAATCCCAGCAAAGGGAACGGGAGCTAATGTTTATTGCGCATAACTGTATCGGTTGCGGTAAATGTGTGAGTGTATGCCCCTCTGGGGCTATTGATCTCGAAAACCCTTCACGGGTTATACTGGAAAAATGTATTCACTGCGGCAAATGCGTCGAAGTCTGTTATGCCGGGGCACTTAATATGGCGGGTGAAGAAAAAACCGTTGAAATGGTATTGAGTGAACTAAAAAAAGATGCTATCTATTATCGTAATTCTAGTGGCGGCATTACTTTTTCTGGTGGGGAACCCTTTTTTCAACAGGAGTTTTTCGAGCAGCTGCTGATGGGCTGCAAGTCAAATGGCTGGCATACCGCCATTGAAACAACCGGCTTTACCACCGAAAAAGTTTTAAATAGAATCCTACCTTTGGTGGATCTGGTTTTTATGGATCTCAAACACATGGATGACCGGAAACACGAGCTATGTACTGGAACATCCAATAAAACTGTTCTGAAAAATGCAAAAATCATTGCGCAGTCCGGGGTCCCCATGATTATTCGAATCCCAGTTATTCCGGACGTCAATGATGACTTGATGAACATCCAGGCTACCGCAGCCTTTGTCCGGTCTTTGGAGTCGGTTAAGGAACTTCAATTAATGCCGTATCATCGTCTTGGGCAAAACAAATACGACTATTTGGGACGAGACTATGCATTAAACGAAATCAAACCTTCCAGCAAGAGCAGCATTGAAAAGCTGAAAGATGCCGTCGAAGCATATGGTCTGAAATGCTCAATTGGAGGAGTTTAAAGAAGGTTTTTAAAAATATTTTTCTAACAGCCATCCTTTTGTTTTAATGTGAAAAACCTTGGAACTGATGCAGAATAGAATCAGTTTCGAGGTTTTTTTATTATGGAGATAATTTAATAAACTAAACACTAAATTAGAGTTGCTCGAAATCAAGAGTGTTTAAGAAAAAAATAAATAACTCTTGACTTCGAGCTAACTTTAAGTAATATAATCATATTATCAAATGGCTGATTTAACGATTAGTTGAAAGGAGATGCAAATTAAAAAAAGTGTTATTAGAAAACGGATGTCCACACAAAGAAGGATGTGTCTATACAGCCTTATCAGAAGCGGCAGGTTCATTAGAAATGGATGGCATTGAAATACAGCACTACCATATTGGTATTAAACCAGTACTTTGATAAATTGCATATGGTAAATACTGCGCATTAAAGAAATGTTTTTTTGAAGTCGATCTTGCAATGAGCTATTGGAACTGATGTAAAATGTATGGCATTGTCAATGGATTCCCGGTATATTTTTGTGACCCAAATAGTGCCCTGTGTAGCCCTCCTCAATCGTGCTTGTTTTTGCAGATAGTGCAGATTCAATAATATGTCGGCAGCTGTTGTGAGTTGCAGCAGCGGAGAGTCCACACCACCTTTGGTCGACTAAATAAATACTTTGCAATTTTATCAAATGCTAATTGTTTCGTCTCAGATACTGGAATTCTGCATAGGGGTTTAAGCCTGATGATGTAAAAAAAGATTTAAAAGAATTGCTGATCATGAGAACTCTGGGAAAGAATATGGCCTGGATGCTTGAAAGTATCGACAAGGCAAATTTGGAAAAACCAGTGAAAGAATAATGACAACAGCAAATTTAATCAGAAAAAAGAGATACAGTAAAGATCAATGAATAAAAAAGGAGAACATTAAAATGAATGAGAAATCGAAAGTATTTTTTACAACACTAAGAACCACAGGGTCTCACAATATTTTGCAGAAGTTGAAAAAACTGGTGTTAGCAGCAGGTTTAGGTGATATTGATTTAGACAATAAATTTGCAGCCATAAAAATCCATTTGGGGGAGCCGGGAAACCTTGCTTATTTGCGACCGAATTTTTCAAAAGTCATTGTGGATATCGTTAAAAGCCAAGGAGGAAAGCCTTTCTTAACCGATTGTAACACCCTGTATGTGGGACGACGAAAAGATGCCCTGGAGCACATGGATGCCGCCTATGAAAATGGTTATAATCCCTTTGTCACCGGTTGTCATGTGATTATTGCCGATGGTTTAAAGGGCACCGATGACCTGGAAGTCCCCTTGGAAGGTGGCGATTATGTTACCGAAGCAAAAATTGGCCGTGCCATAATGGATGCGGATGTATTTATTTCCATGACCCATTTTAAAGGCCATGAAGCCACCGGTTTTGGCGGAACCTTGAAAAATATTGGTATGGGATCCGGATCCCGTCGTGGTAAAGTGGAAATGCACTCTGCGAGTAAACCTTTTATCAAAGCAGAAAAATGTCGAAGTTGTAAGATGTGTTCAAAAATATGTGCCTTTAGTGCAATTTCATACAGTGATGACGATGGGAAGGCTAGTATTAATCATAATAAATGCGTTGGCTGCGGCCGCTGTATGGGTATCTGTTCCTTTGATGCCATTGCCGTGCCTTTTGACCAAAGCAATGATGTCCTCAATAAAAAAATTGCTGAATATGCCAAAGCCACTATTAATGGTCGACCACAGTTTCATGTGAGCTTTGTCATCGATGTTTCCCCATATTGTGATTGTCATGTGGAAAATGATATACCCATTATTCAGGATGTTGGAATTTTTGCATCCTGCGATCCTGTGGCACTGGACGTTGCCTGTGCTGAAGCCTGTAACAAGGCCCCAATTATTAAGGGCAGTTATCTGGAAGATCAGATTGAACATAACCATGTCCAGGATCCTGAAGATAAAGATCGATTTACTGTTACCCACCCGGATACCAACTGGGAAGTCTGCGTTGAACATGCTGTGAAATTAGGCATGGGCAACAAAGAATATGAGATCGTTGAAGTATAAACGTGTATTGTCATTAGGCGATGTTGAGTCCATGATTTGTGGAATTAAGGCAAAAATTTACTAAATAAAGCAGAAGATCATCATGCCAATAGATTTTGCAGTGGTTTCCATGGTTAGGTATCTTTGAATGGATTAATCCAAAGAGCACCAAAGAAGTGTGTTATAGGTAGGTTTAACTTAGTAGTCGCTTAATAATGTTCGCAAATAGTTGGACATAAAATCCGGAAAAAAATGAATTAACTATGGATGTCGAATGGCTAAAAAGAGATTATTTCCCAACAATCAGGGCATGCCACAGGAAGCCTATGCTAAGCATTACATAAGATGGAGCGATCTCAAGTCTATATGCAAATATGACGCTGGATGGTTTTGAAAAATCAATTCAGGATAAATACCATCGTAATACAAAAGGCAACATAGAAAATTACTATAGAGTATCGCACCAAAGTAAATTTGGTGCGATACTCAGATGACTTTATCATTACCACAGATCTAAAAAAATAGCGGAAGAAATCGGAGAACTTGTTAGCCGAGACTGTAAATAATTTTGTGCTTTCGTGTCTTTCTGATTAACGAAAAATATAAAATTGAAGATTTGTATTGCAGATTAAAAGAAATAATTTCAATTCTATTTTCTCTCATAATTCGAAGGTTATTAATAGCGAGAATTAGCAGCTCAAAGACAAGATGATGATAGAAGAGAAATTGAAAAAGAGATGAAAAAGTGTCCTAAACATGTCATATATAGATAAATAATGGCTTTAAAAAGCCATTCCTTTTGTTTCGTTGTTTTTTTCTAGACCTACTGTTAAAGGTAAAATATTTCTTGCTATCTCTGGTTATTTTACACCTATTTTTAGTCTTATTTTTGGCGCACTTTTAGTACCATAAAAGTATAAGTGTTAAGCACATCATTAGTGCTGTAACATTTGCACTTATTTTTTTATAATAAGGGAAGTAATTGGTCTGGCGTGGCGCTTTTTGGATTAACCCCATCCGTCATAAAAACCGTCAACCACCCCTTATTATAAGCATTCGATTAAGCAGGTTGGAACTCTTGGATGAGCTTTCGTGTAACGAGCTAAAATGAATTGTAATAAGTGTGGATGGAAACAATTACAAATTTTTTAGAATGTGAGGAATAACGCTCAATGATAAGTGTAGGTATTGATATTTCAAAAGAAAAGAGCACCGTCTGTATTTTAAAACCATACGGTGAAATAATTTCTATGCCTTTTGAAATAAAACATGCAGAAAAAGCATTGTTAGAATTAGCCACAATGCTTTTAAGATTTAACGAAGAAGTTAAAGTTGTGATGGAAGCTACCGGAATCTATCATCTGCCTGTACTTAGTTATTTACAGGAAAAAGGAATTTTTGTGGCAGTGATCAATCCGTTCGAGATGAAACAGTATCGTAATCAGGGACTAAGATCGGTAAAACCAGACAAGAAGGACGCCATTACAATAGCGAACTATGGGATTGATTATTGGTTTCGACTTAGGAAATATGAAGTAACCGAGGAAATTTATCAGGAGCTTAAAATACTGGGAAGACAATATAGTCATTATATGTGTATGAGGATAGAATGCGTGCAATCATTGACACATTTACTGGATTATACCATGCCGGGTATTAAAGGACTGCTAAAGGGGTGGCAGGATGCCAATGGCAAAGACAAATTATCGGATTTTGTTGAAGCGTATTGGCATTTTGATAACATAACAAAAATGTCGGAAGAGAACTTTATTAATAGTTATGTGAACTGGGCAAAAGAAAAAGGATACCATCAAAGCCAAAATAAAGCCGTCAAGATTTATTCCCTGGCAAAAGAAGGTATCCCTACACTGTCTGCAGAGATGGAATCAACCAAAATAATGCTACAGCAGGCAGTAAGCGTATTGAAACAAGTCAATACAACTTTAACAATTATTTTAGCACGAATGAAGGATTTAGCCAAGCGATTGCCGGAATACCCCATTGTAAGAGCAATGGGTGGCGTAGGTGATGTATTGGCACCGAAACTTATTGCTGAAATAGGCGATATAAGAAGATTTCACAGTGGCAAAGCATTAATTGCATATGCAGGCATTGATGCACCACCGTATCAATCGGGACAATTTGTAGGAACTAATCGAAAAATTAGTAAGCGTGGATCATCAACGCTACGAAAAATTGGTTATGAAACCATGCGCGTTCTGAAAACGCATCGTGCTCCTGAAGATAGCGCGGTATATTGGTACATCTTAAAAAAAGAAGCTGAAGGTAAAGCGAAACGGGTAGCAAAAATTGCTGGCCTCAATAAATTCCTGCGAATTTATTATGCAAGGGTAAAAGAAGTATATCAATAAATAAAGCGAATACATATCTCAAGGCTGGCTGAATAAATCCAGTCATTTTATGATGTAATAAAACTGAATAAAATATAAAAATCTGCTAAAAAAGTTCTTGATTTTTCTTAGCAGGTTTTTATGGCATTTTTAAATAATCAATACATTTTTTCCTCATGCTCCTATTTGAGGTTGTCAACAATTTTATTTATTTTATTTAAGCCGGCTGACATATTAGCAATAAATTCAGCTTTCCTGCGCCTTAATAACTGCTGAGATACATCATATTTTTTAGAGATCTCGGCTAACTATTTCTTCTTTGAGGATTCGAGCACTGTGGCTTCTATCACTTCCAGGGTCTAGGTTCATCGTTTTATCTACATGTGAGTAGTTTATCCTATTTTGGAAGTAAGCTTTAATTTTATATTCTTCCAAAGATTCCTGTATTCCGGAGCAATATTATAAAGATCTTCAAAGACAGGGAAAGAAATCACCTTCGTTGGCACACCATTGATAACCTAATCCAATGGAAAAGTTTATCATTAAAAAATATAATTTCTTTGGGTCTAAAGTATTTCTGATAATCCCCAGGCTTTGACATTGTTTAATGGGGTTGGGATACCAGGTATCTGCCACAAAGGTATCGTCAAAACTCCCTTTATTACCATCCAAATTAATTTTAGATGACACGGGGACGTTTCGTTTGTCATATTGACAAAAACATGTTATACTGCAAAAAAAAACAGGAGGTGAACGTTGAAATGGCAAGACAAGCCCGGGTTAAAAGCGCAACCGGCATTTACCATGTAATGCTGAAGGGTCTGGATGGGCGTAATATTTTTCTGGATGATGCGGATCGATCAATTTTTATGGGTATTTGGGTTGATTTGAGGGGCTTCAGCAAAGAACGTCTCAAAGTCAACCCCTTTACCGATTTGTGTCCGTAATCCATGCTCGTCATACCCCGTCAGCCAGCTAATAATGATATCGACTTCTCTTTTT
>NZ_CAKMJU010000102.1:0-11063 GCF_927416815.1 uncultured Acetobacterium sp.
TTTCAATGACATCAACTAGGTTTCGCTTAATTTTTTCTACAAATCGGAAGAAATACTTAAGGCACCTTGTATATGCATTTGATTCTAATGGTATGACGCCGCCAACAAATATAAGTTAGTAGCAGGGGTCAGACCCGAGCGCCTTCTTTCGGTGTCATACAGAAGCCGGTGCTTTACAAGCGACCTCAATAGTGGTACAAATAAAACCGAGGGAGTGAAAAAAATGTTAGCCATAAATTATTCAACGTTTCGTAGCAAACTAAAAGACTATTGTGATAAAGCAACAGATGAAAATGAGACTGTCATTGTGACCCGTAAAGATGAAAAGAATGTTGTCATCATGAGTCTCGTAAAATACAACGAGATCATGAGAACAGCCAAAAATACCGCGTATCTCGATATGATTGATCGCAGCATCGAGCAAGTCAGACAGGGCAATGTAGTGGTCAAATCGCTGGCAGAATTAGAGGCACTGGTAGATGAGTAACCTGATCCGGGCGCTCTTTGTTTTTTACAGCAATGAAAAACCTTGACGCAGGATCGCTGTCCAGTTGCTTTTCTGAAACAGAAAACGCACAATGATAACGCGATGTGTTGCTTCTGATATGACATAAAAAGCATGGTAGCCGTTCACCATGACAAAATGGACTCCCCAGGAAGCTAAAACCGGATCATCCACCAGCTTAAATTTCTCAGGAAATTCAGCAAGGGAATTGATCTGTGCTTCAGCTTCGTCTAGCAGGTCGTCGGCAGCTTGGGGATTTTTGAGAACGAATGCGATATGATCGGAGGCTCTTAAAAGATCTCGTTCTGCGGCCGCTGTAATGAAAATTTCATAGGTCATTTTTTACGGCTGTTCCGGATGGCTGCGATTGCCTCAGAGAAGGATCGGGTATTGCTGTTTGCAATGTCATCCATTCCTTCTTTTATCAGTCCATATAATTCAAAACGGCTGTTCATTTCCTCGTAGGCTTCAATACTCATTACCGCAAGATCACCTTTTCCGTTTTTGGTAATGAAAACGGGTTCCGAATAATTATGACAGAATTTTGAGATTTCATTGTAATTGTTGCGCAGTTCAGCACTGGATTTGATTGTTGGCATGGTAAGCACCTCCTTGTATAACAAAATTATACCCGAATATTGTTATGTAGTCAATGGTAAACAGATAAGTTAATGGCTGGTGCGGTAACTTCTTGCATTGTTCCCCAAAGCTTGTTCCTAGCTTGTTCCGTTCCCATTGGCTGTTCCAGTCCATCTGATCCGTTCCGTAAATGGATAGTAGGAACAGTTGTGGGAACAGTCCCGGGGCGGGGGCGGTAGCCAACTTTGAAAGCAGTTTTCCGGTGTTCCTGATATTTTTCTACAAATGGAAAGGTTTAATAATAAGCAGTAATTACGGTAAAACGCACATATACGGGCGTATAGGGATTTTTAGGTTTTGGGAACAGGGAGAGAAGTTAAATTGTATGAACTTGCCTATCGCATAGCTCAATTAGAAAATGGTGACATCATTGTCATAATCATGGCCGGGTCACGTGAAAATTTCTATCAAGAACTAAAACGATATTTGAAATAATGGTGCCACTGTCTGATTTTTTTCAATCAGGCAGTGGCACCGCCAAAGCACTTATTGAAGCTGATTTGGCCAATGTTTTAAGTTTATAAGTGGTGGTATAAGTTGGTGGCAGGCACAGTGTAGGACTCCGTACCGTTGATTTCATGGCCCAATAATGGTATAATTATGCCATAACCTAAGGAGGTGACTATTATGCCAAAAATTATTCCAATTAAGGATTTAAAAAATACATCCCAAATCTCTGAAATGTGTCATATTGCAGAAGAACCCATTTATATTACCAAAAACGGTTATGGTGATATGGTAATCATGAGTGTTGAACTGTACGAATTGACAATGAAAAAATTAAACATGCATCATCAACTGGAATTATCTGAAAACAAGATTGATACGGGTAAAACTACGGATGCAAGGGAATCTCTTGATAATTTAAGGAAAAATTATGCGCTATAACGTCATTATAACAGAAAGTGCCGAGGCATTACTTGATCATATTGTAAGTCACCTTTTATCAACTGAAAAACCCACAGGCAGCTGGAAGTTTACTAACAGAAATCGAGTGCGTTTATGATAATTTGGAGTTTAATCCCAAAATGTACGCATTTTCCGATGAACTTCTTATGAAATCGCGAGGTTACCGAAAGGCACTTGTACCGCATTATAATTATATCATCATTTTCCGTATCGAAGAAGAAACCCATACCGTATTTATCATGGGCTATTTTCACGAATTAGAATTATACAAAAATAAGTTGTAGAATAATTTCGCGTCATAAAAATAAGTTAGCGGCTGGCACAGCTTCGCAATGAATCGATCGCTGTTATTCAAGCTGCTTTTGCCAATGACTTTAAGTTTATAAGTTGGTGGCATATAAGTTGGTGGCAGGCACTGGTACTTTGCAAGATCCTATGAACCTGTTTCGTAAGTAATAACAAGATACTTTGTGCCACTACCACTATCAATTGATTCACTGCTAAAAGGCGGAATCTTTACGTTATTCATAATGATTCCACCTTTTAGTTGCGACATAGTGGCATCCTTAGGCGTGATAACATAATTCATTCTGTTTTGATTCGTCACTGTGAACTCAAATTGTGATATCTGGTCTGTACTGTAAACATTACCACCTATTACTTCCACACAAACACCATCCTTAAAACCAATAGCATAATCCCCACCTGGATTAGAATAATCAATTACTACTCCATCATAGGATGCCCTCGCCAAAGCATTCTGAAGATCAGTTTCTATATTAGTAATGGATTTCTGTTTGTAGGAAATATTTTCTCCCCGCGTATATATTTTCTGTGCCATCAAAAAAACCGTGGTGACCGTACCCATTAACATGCCGGTGATCAGCAATGCAACCAAAAGCTCAATCAGCGTGAATCCTTGTTTACCATTCCGTCGACTTTGCTTGTTCATTGAAAGACACTTCCTTTTTTCGCAAATGCGTCCAGCTCAACATAAGATTGATCATTATTATAGTAAACCCGAACATAAACACGATAGCCAACGGCAGGATCAACCGCAACTATATTCCCGTCTATATCAACCGGTTTATAATAATATTGCTTTCTTGAATGGGCTAACTGACTGGGGGTAAAAAATGTTCCATTTACATTTGTTGCCCCAGGAATGATAAGATCTGACTGATCCGTCCTTGCTGATAACTGTTTCATAATTTCATCAATCATTTCCTGAGCTTGAGCCGCTTCATTATTTTTTGAATCACTAAAAACAACCATCTTCTGGCCATATAATAATGCCCCAATTACGGTGACCAAGATAATGGCAATAATAGCCGTAGTCGCCACTGTTTCTATAAGGGTGACACCAGTCTGATCTTTAATTATCTTTTTCATGTTGCGCACCTCTTAATAGTATTTTTCCGAACCTGGAGAGATCACAACCGATGAACCTCCTGATGACCCAGGAGGATTTTCAAAGACCGGTGGATTATAAGCGCTTTCTTTTCCATTTTTAAGCATATGAGGAAATGTCTGGTTGCCACTAGGTGTTTTAACATCGATATAGCTAGCTTTTTCAACATCATTTTCATCAAAGGAAAAACTTGAACCGATATGGATTCTTGTTTTATCATTTGATTCTGCACCGCCCTGATACCAAAATCCAATGCGGTTTGTTACCATCGTAATCGAGGTACTGTCAAACCAAATATCATCTGCTATCACATTAAGATATGCCTTCGTATAACCATTAGCAGAATTTCCCATGATTATTGGAGCCGTACCAACATTCACTTTTGATACGCCCGGTCCAAAAACAACTAATGTTGCTCCTTTGTTTGTATTTTTATCAGTTTCTCCAATATTCACACTTTTTTGATTTGAAGCTTTTTGTGTTTGTGTATATCCCCCTCCAAAACGCACATACAATGGTTTATTATAGTCGATGCGCTTAATTAATAAATCGCCCGTCAGATCGTCAATTGTTGTCATCCCTGAGCAGTCAAAATATTGAGTTTTTATTGTAGAATTAATTATCTGGGGGCCTAATGTTAATGCGCCGTTAATCTTGATAACATTTGATTCCAACACCAATGATGAATTGTTATTCAAGCTAAACCCCTCACAAGTAAAAGACCATAATTTAGTGATGTTTAATTTGTAAGCATTTGACTCATATGATTTAATCGCACCAACATTCATCTGACTAGAACTTGCATTTGAACCCGTTACGGTCAATTGACTACTACTTGCTAAATTTATAGCGCCCGTTTGTAAATAATTAATACCTAAAAATTCCATTACCGCAGCACTGCTTTTAGGATTAACATTACCCTTTATTAAAATGTTTTCGCAATTCCAAGAAAGCTTCCCTGCGCTTTTGATATCAATATCACCTTCAACAATAACGTTGTTTGCATTGAGAATAAACTCACTACTCTCGTTAAGCTCTATTTTACCGTTTACCACTAAAGTGTCACATTCGATGTTTAGCTTACTGTTATTTGCAATCGTCAAGTCGCCTTCAAAAATAACATGATCAGCTTTTAAAAAATTGGTTTTATTGTTACGATTCGTTTGAAGATAGTTTTGCGTAAAACGAATTTCACTGGGTACGGTTGCATTTCTGACCGCTGTTATGTTAAACGTTGATTGCCCATCCGAATTACTTGGGTATGCATTGAAACAAATGTTTTTCGCAGATAAAGTTAATGATGGACTATTCGGCCATTTAAATTCGTCAATTTTTAAATTCAAACCATTTTCTGAAACAGTCAGCATATCATTATTAATTTGTGTATTGTTCTGACTTAGGTATGTCTTTTCAATCGGCGTTCCAATGGTACATCTTGTTTTGGGCGTTTGGCTCCCATCATTATTAATATTTATTTTGGTAGTTTTCCAGCCACTCATATCTGGGCTCGTCATTAGTGTTGTTTTTAAATTATTTAAATTACTAATAATAATTTGTGCATCCGGCACTATAGTTGAACCTGAGCCTGTTCCTGTCCCAGAACCCGTTCCACCTGTGGTCATTGCATAATTATAATCTACCTGATAATCCAACTTCCGCCTGAGATTTTCAGTCTCAACTTTAAACATATATTGCGAGGTATCTGTCGTATTGACAGCAGTCTCAGTTTTCTTCACAAAAACCTTTCCGATTATAGTTTTTGTGCCATCATCTGAAAAAGATAAGGTTCCGGCTGGATTTGTTTCGCTGCCATAAATAGTCGTAACCTCATCTTCTAATGCCTCTATCTCAGCTATGAGGTTTTGAATTGTTGTCGTTGAAGGCTCCTTTTTATTGCGTTCCGCAACTAAGGCTTTATAGGCGATAGATAATTCTTTTTCCCGCTCATTAATCTCTATCTTCCCATACTCAATCACCGACTTGGCATCAATATAGGCCTGACGGCTCTCAACCGTTTGCTGGGTAAAGGTAAAATCGCTGTTGGCCACGGCCAGCAGGGAGGCCACCATGATCATGATAATCATGCCGATAATCAGCACAAATGCCAATGAACTGCCTTGTTGGTTCTTTAATTTTTCTATTATTCTAACACCCACGGTAGCCCTCCACCCAATTCTATGGTTTGTATTTTGAAATGACTGATCTTAACTGAACTTTCTAGCAATTGCCCATCTAAATAATATCGACCATACGCTCTTTTTAATAATGTTTTATTTTTCAACCATATAAACCATAAAGGTCACACTAATCGTAATATTGCCGCCATTTAATTGCGGAACGGTATTGGTGGTTGTCGTTGTTCCGGCGGTTGTCGCAACGGCTTCCGGGGCAATTGTAAAGGCGCTAATAACCATATCCGGCCGGGTCGCCACGGCGTCCAGCAAACGATAAAAGTTTGTTTGGGTTCCGGTGAGCTCCATGTTCACCACACCAGTCCAGGTTTCAGCCCCATCCCCACTCGCTTCCGATTCCCTGCTTTCGGCGGTCGTTGTCGTTTCAGTAGTTTCGTCACTAACGTTAACCACCTCTTTTGCAGCAGCGGTTATATCTTCTGTCGATATTGAATCGGTTGTTGTACTTTCTGTTCCCACTTCGGCCGAAGCCTGTTCGTCGGATGTATAGGCGGTAAATGTCTCAACCCCAGCCAACTCATTGCTTTCGATCGCCAGTACTTTCGGGGACAAACTATAATCCAGACTCAACTGGGTTAGCAGCATATCCAACCCTTCATTGGTTAGCTTCGGTTGGAAGGGTGTTTTTAACGTGTCCAGATTGGCATTGGCGTCATCTCGTGCCTGCATCGTTGAGGGGATCGCATCGATGGCCATTTCCATCGATTCTTTGGTAAACTGGGCTTCCGCTGCCTGATCATTAACCACCTGAAAACTGTTGTAGCTTGGCAAGATGACAAAGTAGATGCCGAAAAATCCAATCAAAAAGCAGCCTAAAATATAAATTAATAATTTCTCGCGTTTGGTCAGTTTTTTCATTGGCTATCACCTGCTTTCAGATAGGCAACGGCTGCAAATCCAAATCCACTGGTTGTTGAAGCGGTAGTGGTTGATGTACTTGTCGCTGATGAGATCTCCGCATAGCCGGTGTATTCTACCTGGGTAAAATACTGGGTGCTTTTTAAGCGCTCAATATAGCGGGCGGCTTCCTTTTCGTTGTCGGCAATCGCACTAATTTGGATTGCTCCACTGCTGCCGTCATAGACTAGCGAATTTAGCGTAATCACATTGTTGCCCTGGCTTGCGATGCTGTTCATCATCGCCGATACCAGCTCGGGATTGCTCTTAATCGCCGCGTTGATGGCTTCGACATTGGAAACTTCGGCTTGAATCGCGCTGACCTGATCGGTTAAGGCCTTGGCCTGTAAATATTCGGCCTGATTGTCGGGATCACTGATATAGGCATTCATCGCCTCCAGTTTTTCCTGAGCCTGATATTTTAGACCAAAGAAAACTCCAAAGGTAATCAGGCAGATTAGGATCATGGCAACCGGAAGGATTAGCGCCTTGTATTCAAAGGGCAGCTCTTTCTTGACCACGTTGCTCTTTTTAAAGGCCGTAAAAAGATTGATCGGTTTGATGCCAGCAAAAAAACCGGCAATCGGATAAATAAAGCTGCCAAAATCAAAGGTTTCGTCGATCACAAAGCCATTTTTGATATTGGGGGTCTGGGGAATACTAAAGAGATTGAGATCGGGATCAAAATTAAGTGCCCGGAGCCCGTTTAGTTCATCCTCATCCAAGCCGGCATACAGGCTCATATTGAGGGTATGCTCGGATTTTTGAGATTTGTTAAACTGAATCAGGGATGACAACTTGCCGGAGAGTTCATCGGCAAAGGCAGCGGTTCCTCTTTCTGAGAGCAGGCGGGAACGGTTGGAAAAAATATAGATGCCGTTTTCAAATAATACCGAGACCAGGTTTTTCCCGTCGAGAATATTCAGGGCAAAGGTCATCCCCTTATAGTCTTTGGTTGCCGTGACATATTGGATCAGGCTATTTAGACCGACATCGATGCTTTTGATTTGAATTTTTAGATTGGAAAAGAGGGTAATGTAAGACTCCAGTACCCTTTTTTCGACCCCGCAGCAAAACAGATTATTACCGGTTGGCCCGGGAATATGGCCATAATCGACCACCAGGGCGTCATAATTGCCGGCTGTATCTTCAAACTCAGTGGCCGCTACGGCGGCTAGTTCCCTTGGCTTAAGCTTGGGTACCTCGACGTTTTTGGTCGCAATCAAACTGCTGTCGATGACCAGTTTCATATTTTTAAAGAGCTGGGGGCTTTTTTTAAGGGCGTCAGCAATGGTCTCTTTAACCATTTCTTCATTGGTGATAACCCCATTGATCAGCGCCCCGGCCTCGACTGGCAGGGTTTTAAAATTGGTGATGTTAAGACGTCCACCCTTTACGATCCCCTGGAGGACCTGGATGCCATCATTTGAAAAATAGACAAGTGTCTGCATATAAGCCTTCCTATCCGATATTTTGGTACAAGGTCATAATCGGCAGCATCACCGATATCATGATGCCACCAACAACTACGGCCATAATAATAATCATCACCGGTTCAATAAAGGTGACTAACCGGGTGGTGGCCATTTCGGCTTCGTAGTCGAAGGAATCCGCCACTGCCTCTAGCATATCATCGAGATTTCCGGATTCTTCACCGATATAGATGGTCGATACCAGCTTGGCATCAAAACCCTGAATGGTTTGGATTGAAGCCGAAAGCGGCTCGCCATTGCGTACCTGTTCAATGGCATGGGGAAACTGCGACTGCAAATAGGTGTTGCCGATGGTCGAGCCGCTGATGGTCAGGGCATTGATCATGGCCAGACCGCTAGAATAAAGCGAGCTCAGGGTTCTGGCAAAACGGGCGGTATAAATAATCTTCATCAGCTTGCCGATCTGGGGGATTTTTAGTTTGAAATGATCGAGCGCCCTTTTAACACTGGGGATCGTTATTAGAAAGCCGCCCAGGACAATTAGAATCAACGTGATAATAATATAGATATACCAGTAGGAGGTCATCGAATTGCTGATGCCAATCATCAACTGGGTAATGGCCGGTAGCTCAATCCCTTCAAAGAGGGTAAAAAACTGCGGTAAGATCAGGGTAAAGATCAAGACCACTACCATAATGGTAATCACAAAAAGAATTACCGGATAGGTCATGGCGCTTTTGATTTTGCCTCGGAGCTTATGCTCTTTTTCGTAGTGGTCAGCCATTTTTCGGGCGGTGCCCTCCATCTGTCCACTGGCCTCGCCGGATTTATACATATTGATCAGCAGCTCGGGAAAGGAGCCGCCGGTTGCTTCCATGGCATAAGACAGGGTATTGCCCCGCTGGATTTCCTGATAGAGGTTGCCGTAAACCTTTTTAATGACTGGTTTGATATCGCGTTCTTCCATGATCTTGATGGCCCGGATCATCGTAATCCCCGAGGCCAGCATACTGGCAATCTGGCGGGAAAAATCCGATATTTCCATCGGTTTTAGTTTATAGACCTTATGGTGCTCCTGGACCTCATCGATTTTTAAGGCAAACTCATTATTTTGCCGCAGGGTTCGCCGGACTGTCTCGGCTGAGGCCGCCTCCATGCTGCCCTTAACAATTTGGGACTGGATATTTTTTGCAGTATATTTATAAACAGGCATCGTCCCCTCCGTCACTGACTTTGATTTAAGACTTGAATTAAAGATTTTAACTTAAGATATTATAACCCAAAAAGATTAAAATACCACCCAATTATTCGATCACCAAATAATAATGCAGTCATGATTCCGATGCATAAATAAGGGCCGAAGGCCATATGTTTATCCTCAGTTTTTCTGGCTAGCAACACCACTGCTACCGCCCCGCCCAGCAGCAGGCCGATAAAGCTTGCCAGCAAGGTATTGCCCCAACCCAACATAAAACCGGCTACCGCCATCAGCTTGATATCGCCGCCGCCAAAGGCATCGGGAATAAAGAGTACCAGGATCAGCATTGGCAGGCTGATAATAAAAATTCCAATCACCCGGGACAGGATTCCCAGCTGGGGGAAAAAGAAAAAGCTGAGTAAGGCCGGTGCCATCAGGGCGATTACTAAACCATTGGGAATAATCATGGTATCGAAATCAATCATCGTAATGCAGATTAAAATGGCGGCGGCCGAGAAAACCACCAGCCACTGAAAGGAAAAACCGTATACTGCAAAAATCAGCACCGCCATCAGCCCGGTAAAGAGTTCAACCAGGGGATAACGGATGGATATGGGTTGACCGCAATCAGCGCATTTGCCCCGTAGCCACAGGTAACTAAAGACCGGAATATTGTGATAGCCCTTGATGGGAGCCTGGCAATGGGGGCAGAAAGACCGACCCTTGGCAAAGGACACTTCTATGGGGACCCGGTAGATGACCACGTTAAGAAAACTGCCAATGACGATGCCGATGATAAAGCTATAGAGATATAAAATGAATTGAATCAGTGCAACCATAGCGCAGTTTCCTTTCTTTATTCATATCGCTGTCTATCTGAATTCCAGTTCCCAAACAGTTCTTCTTCGTGAACGATCGCCTGGAAAGGTGGATCAATAAATGCGATGACCAATCTGACAACCTCACCAAAATCCAATTCATATTTTAAAACCTTTTTGTAAAAAATACCCCATCTATGGATAATCGCTTCATTCTTAATCAATCGTTCAATCACTTGAACTGTATCACGCTCATAAATCGTCCCTCTTTTTGAGAAAGTTTCATATATTGCTTCTTGTAGTTTTCTGCCTTCAAACTCAAATGAGGTTGCCAGATAATAAATATCATAGAAATCTTTCATTCGTCCCGTTGCTTCCATAAAGCGAATAATCGCATCGAGCTTTTCTGAAATCGTTGATTCTAAAGAATACGTAAGAATGGTTGGTTTTGAAAAATCATCTAGCAAAACAGCCAGTGTTCTTGTGACTGGCGATGGAACAATGATATCACCGACACCAACATCAATGCTAAAGGGCGTTCTCGTATTTCCCAGGTAGCCTGTCAAATTCACCCGGACTCCATGGTATTCCTTCACCTCATTAATTCTTTCTGCCGCTCGTATTTCAATTTTCATAAATTCATTGTTGGTCTTTTCATTCAATATCGATTGAACTAAGTTCTCTACTGAATTCAATTTATTAGAGTGATTCTTAAGTAAATAGTCCGCATCCACTGTCGGTCTTGTTGTAAAGTCGCTGATTGAATACAAAAGAAATCCCCCTTTAAGAATGAGCTGTTCTCGATAATTGCTCTGTGCCAGCCTTCTTAGAAACTCCTCCTGGAAGAATAGATTTAATAATTGCTGAAATGCAATTCCTTCCTTTTTTGCTTTATTCTTTAATCTTGCCAATATCGACGCAGTTGAAGCACTCATGATAGCCACTTCCCGATCTGTGATTGAACTTTTTTCGTGATATTAAATATGTCAGCATATTCAAAGAGACCCCTGATATTCTTTTGCGGGTCTTTAATGTATCGCATCACGGCATTTGAAAATACT
>NZ_CAKMJU010000103.1:0-28916 GCF_927416815.1 uncultured Acetobacterium sp.
TGCTTGGGGGTAGAGGTCTTACTTCAGTCATTGTCGCCAAAGAGGTTGAACCAACCTGTCATCCGCTAGGAAACAAAAACAAATTGGTTTTTGCCCCAGGGTTGTTGTCGGGCACTATGGCAGCTAACGCAGGACGTTTATGGGCTGGGGCTAAAAGCCCATTAACCGGCGGTATTAAGGAGAGTAATTCGGGTGGAACGGCTGCCCATAGATTAGCGAAGGACAATTCTTGTTCTCCTTGCGACGCCTTATGATATCTCAATTAACAATAAAAAATAAATATGTTTAGACCCGTAAAGTAATGGTTCTAAACATATTATACGAGGAGGGAAAAAATGAGTGATTTGCGGTTTTGTCCCAAGTGCGGGACCAGTATAAAGACGGGCGAAAGATTTTGTGGAAACTGTGGTTTCGATACCGAAACGGTAATCGATTTTGATAAAGTTAATTTATCGCATCAGCAGTCAAAATTAGTTGGCAGTCCAGACCATCCCCAATTTACAGGAGCGGGTCAAATTCAGGCGAAAACAGCTCCAAATCAGGGGCAGAAGTCATCTAAAATGCCGATAATTATTATCACTGTCGTATTGGCATCACTAGTCTTAATCGGCGGCATCGCTTTCTGGTGGTTTAGTCAGGGACAGCATTTATTTGTCAAACCAGGATCTGTGGGAGGAAGCCAGACGAGTGGGGTGGTATTAGAGCTGCCGAGCTATTCGTTAAATGAAGGTTCTTATACCACCGAGCAGAAAGTGGCAATTACGATCCCTTCAGGCGAAGCAGTTCAGGTTTATTATACCATCGACGGCTCTGATCCAACCGCTGCATCGGCCAAATATGAGAATCCGATTGTATTGCAGGCTAATACTACCCTGAAGAGCATTGCGATTGATAAAAACGGCAATCAGAGCGCCATCAAAACGGCCGCCTATACAATTTCAATTCCCCAGCCGCAAACAACCGACCCGCAAACCACCCAACCGCAAACAACCACGACAACCCCAGCTGCTTCAACTAATGCTGATGAACGGGCTCAATTTGAGCGTAATATTGAAGGAACCTGGAAGGTTCGCGAATCCAGCGGCTTTGTTTTATATTATACCTTTATTGGCGGAAGGGTTAATGTAACCGATGGCGGTAGTGATTATTTTGATGGAGTCTACAGCTTTAATATCGCCCCGGGGAATAATGGCACCATCGGGACTGTTGATGCTGGCACCCACAGCTTTTCAATTGACTGTAATCCGTTGGGGGATAATGCCATTTTTATTAACGGGATGTATGCCACCTATTATTACTAGGCAGCGACCTCAAAACAATAAAATAGCCACACGATCGATTTTGATCGTGTGGCTGTTTTGGTTTTATTACTTAATAGCAAAGGTTTATTCAATTATTCATTAAATAATTGTGGCAGGCGCGGGCGGCTTCGCGGCCTTCGTTAATAGCCCAGACAACCAGGCTTTGGCCACGACGGATATCGCCGGCAGCAAAGATATTTGGCACACTAGTCTGGTAAACACCGTAATCGGCTTTAACATTGGAGCGGGAATTGCGTTCTAAACCTAATTGGTCAACCAGCAAATCATCTGGCCCCAGGAATCCCATCGCCAGTAAAACCAGATCAGCAGGCAGAACTCTCTGCGTTCCAGGGATTTCTTTCATGGTCATGCGTCCGGTCTCATCAGTTAGCCACTCTATTTCGACGGTATGGACTGCGGTTACATTGCCTTGGGCATCGCCAACAATTTTTTTAGTGGTGGTGCAGTATTGGCGGGGGTCGCTACCATACAGGGCGACCGCTTCTTCCTGGCCGTAATCGAGTTTATAAGTTTTAGGCCATTCCGGCCAGGGATTATTCTCATTTCGGATGGCCGGTGGTTTAGGCATAATTTCCAGTTGCAGCACACTTTTACAGCCATGACGGATAGAAGTGGCAACACAATCGGTGCCGGTGTCACCACCGCCGATAATGACCACATGCTTATCCGCGGCTGATGTAAAGTTACCATCGGTCAGGTTGGAGTCGAGTAAGCTTTTGGTATTTGCTGACAAAAAGTCGATCGCAAAATCGACGCCCTTAAGATTTCGGCCTTCGACCGGTAGATCCCGCGGCTTGGTGGCGCCGCCGCATAACACAACAACATCGTAATCGGCTTTTAAATCAGCTACGGGGTAATCTTTGCCGACCTCGGTACTGGTGACAAAGTTAATCCCTTCGGCGCTCATCAGATCAACGCGGCGCTTTACCACCTCAATTTTATCGAGCTTCATATTGGGGATACCATAGGTCAGCAGTCCGCCAACCCGGTCAGCACGTTCATAAACGGTGACCTGGTGACCGACCTTATTCAGCTCGGCAGCACAGGCCAGTCCTGCTGGACCAGAGCCGACCACGGCAATTTTCTTGTCAGTCCGATGCTTAGGTGGATTAGCGGTAATCCACCCTGCCTTGAAGGCATGATCAATAATCGTACATTCATTGACCTTAATGGTAACCGGAGGTTCGTTCAGTCCGACAGTACAGGCGCCTTCGCATGGTGCCGGGCAAACCCGGCCAGTAAACTCAGGGAAGTTGTTGGTAAGCAGCAGTCGCGCCAAGGCTTCCTTCCATAATCCTTTATAGATCATATCATTCCATTCAGGAATTAAGTTATGAATCGGGCAACCCGAGGCACCGCCGGCAATCATCATTCCGGAGTGGCAGTAGGGAACACCGCAATCCATGCAGCGAGCTCCCTGAAGCTGCTGTTTTTCTTGGGGAAGTTCTAAATGAAACTCTGCCCAATCTTTAATCCGTTCGAGCGGTTCCCGATCGCTGGGGACTTCCCGCTTATATTCTAAAAATCCTGTTGATTTTCCCATCTTAGTCTACCTCCTCACTAATTTCCGCTTACCCGGGACAGATCCCGGTTATTTTCATCAAAAGCTGCCATTAAGGCCTCGTCGCCGGTAAGACCCAGGGCTTTAACCCGTTCCATGGCATCCAGCATCCGTTTATAATCGCGCGGTAAAACCTTGGTAAACTGTTTGACATAGGTATCAAAATCATCCAGAATTTTTTGAGCCAGAGAACTGTTGGTATAATCGCGGTGTTTCACTATTAAATCTTTTAACTCAGCACGTTCAGTGGCATCGGTAATTTTAACCAAATCAACCATCTCGGCATTACAGGATTCGCAGAAATTTTCGTCAAGATCAAGGACATAGGCGATCCCGCCGGACATTCCGGCTGCGAAGTTTCGACCTGTTTTTCCAAGGATAACGACCTTGCCGCCAGTCATGTATTCACAGCCATGATCACCGACTGATTCAACCACAGCGGTAACCCCACTGTTGCGGACACAGAAACGCTCACCAGCAGCACCGCGGATATAGGCTTGACCCTCGGTGGCACCATAGAAGGCGACATTCCCAACGATGATGTTCTCTTCAGGCACAAAGGTGGCTTCTTTAGGCGGATAGATCACCATTTTTCCGCCCGACAAACCTTTGCCGAAATAGTCATTGGCATCACCTTCAAGTTTAATGGTCATCCCTTTGGGAATAAAAGCACCCAGACTTTGGCCGGAAGAACCGGTCAGGTTAAGCGTGATAGTATCCTCAGGCAAACCGGCTTCACCATAGCGTTTGGTCACTTCATTGCCGATGATGGTACCAACCACCCGGTTGACATTTTTAATGGTGGTAGTGATTTCGACCTTTTCAGCTTTTTCCAGAGCCGGTTGACACAGGTCTAGCAATTCGGTTAAATCTTTGGATTTCTCGATATTATGATTTTGTTTGATTTGACAAAATAAACCGCCGCCTTCGGGTACCTCAGGCTGGTATAAAATACTGGAGAAATCCAGACCCTTTGTTTTCCAGTGCTTGATGGCCTTGTTCATTTCTAGTTTATCGGAACGGCCAACCATTTCATCGATGGTTTTAAAACCAAGCTCTGCCATAATTTCGCGTAGTTCCTGGGCAATAAATTTCATAAAATTGACTATGTGTCCAGGATCGCCGGTAAAGCGCTTGCGTAGTTCGGGGTTCTGTGTTGCCACCCCAACCGGGCAGGTATCCAGATGACAGACCCGCATCATCACGCAACCAAGAATAACCAGCGGGGCGGTAGCAAAGCCGTATTCTTCAGCACCTAAGAGGGTCGCCACCGCTAAATCTTTACCGGTTAACAGCTTCCCGTCAGTTTCAACTTTGACCCGGGTTCTTAAGTTATTAAGGACCAGGGTCTGGTGGGTTTCAGCCAATCCCAGTTCCCAGGGCAGACCGGCATGACGGATGCTGGTTCGCGGGGATGCCCCGGTTCCGCCGTCATAACCACTGATTAGAATCACATCAGCCTTGGCTTTAGCGACCCCAGCAGCGATGGTGCCAACGCCAACCTCAGAAACCAGTTTGACATTGATTTTAGCTTCCCGATTAGCATTTTTTAAGTCATGAATCAGTTCTGCCAAATCTTCAATCGAATAGATATCATGGTGGGGCGGCGGAGAAATCAGGCCGACTCCAGGGGTGGAGTAACGGGTTTTGGCAACCCAGGGATAAACCTTACGCCCTGGTAGCTGGCCGCCTTCGCCCGGTTTTGCACCCTGAGCCATTTTAATCTGAATTTCCTGGGCACTGGACAGGTAATGGCTGGTGACACCAAAACGTCCGGAGGCCACCTGTTTGATGGCACTAAGCCGGGAGTCGCCGTTGTGCAGCGGAATGTGTCGCTCCGGATCCTCGCCACCTTCGCCGGTATTACTCTTGCCGCCGATCCGGTTCATGGCGATAGCCAGGCTTTCGTGAGCCTCGCTGCTCAAAGAACCGTAAGACATGGCGCCGCTCTTAAAGCGGGTGCAGATACTTTCCACCGATTCGACCTCATCAATGGCAATCGGCTGACGGTCTTTAAAGGCCATCAGGCCTCTTAGGGTACAGGTGCGCTGACTCTGTTCATCGATCATGGCCGTATATTCCTTATAGGTCTGATAGTCACCGATCCGACAGGCTTTTTGCAATTTATAAACGGCTTCGGGATTATAGGTATGATACTCGCCATCGGCTCGCCATTGGAAATTTCCGCCGGACTCCAATGCATCGGCATCGGCAAAAGGATTATGATAGGCTTCATCGTGACGCATCTGCGATTCCCGGGCAATTTCATTGATCCCGATCCCTTCAATTCGCGATGGAGTACGGGTAAAGTATTTGTCAATCACATCCGAGTTGATTCCAACCGCTTCAAAGATCTGAGCCCCGTGATAGCTTAAAATGGTTGAAATCCCCATTTTCGAAAGCACCTTGATAACACCTTTGCTGACGGTTTTAATATAGGTTTTAACAGCCTTCTCATAGGCGACATCGGTTAACATCCCCCGACTAATCAGATCTTCGATGCTTTCAAAGGCCAGATAAGGGTTAATGGCGGTGGCGCCATAGCCGATCAGCACCGCAAAATGATGAACCTCACGGGGTTCGCCGGATTCAACAATCAGGCTGACCCGGGTGCGGGTTAGATTATTAATTAAATGGTGGTGGAGTCCGGAGATCGCCAGTGCCGACGGTATGGGCAGCATCTTGGCATTAACGCCACGATCAGAAAGGACAATAATGGTGTTGCCATCAGCAATCGCCTGGTCAGCAGCCACAAAAAGATTTTCGAGGGCTTGCTCCAGACCATCACCGCCGGTATGGCTTTCAAACAGGGTTGACAGGGTGATCGTTTTGATCAGCGGATCATCGATTTCGCGGATTTTTTGCAGCTCTTCGTTGCTAACAATCGGCATCTCCAGGCTAACCTGGTGACAGCTTTCGGGTAAGGGATGAATCAGATTCCCTTCGCCGCCTAGATAGACTTCGGTACCGGTGATCAGTTCTTCGCGGAGGGCATCGATCGGGGGATTAGTTACCTGGGCAAACATTTGCTTGAAGTAATTAAACAGTAGCTGGGACTTATCCGATAAAACCGCTAATGGGATATCATTACCCATCGCGCCAATGGGGTCGACCCCGTCCTTGGCCATCGGAATGATCAGGGCTTTTAAGTCTTCGTAGGTATAACCAAATGATTTTTGACGTTGAACCAGGGTTTCTTTATCGGCGCTTATTTTTGTTTTTGGTAGCGGCAGCTGATCCAGGCTGATATTATGTTCGGCAATCCACTTGGCATAAGGCTCCTGGGAAGCAACGGAATGTTTTAAGTCTTCATCATTGATGATTTCACCTTTTTCGGTGTCGATCATCAGCATCCGACCGGGCTTTAAACGCTCCTTGCAGACAATGTTTTCAGGTGGAATATCTAAAACGCCGACCTCCGAAGATAGGATAACCAGGTCATCTTTGGTGACATAGTAACGGGACGGTCGCAAACCGTTGCGGTCAAGGACTGCCCCCAGTCGAACACCATCGGTAAAAGCGATCGCAGCCGGACCATCCCAGGGTTCGAGCATCCGCGAATGGTAATTATAAAAAGCTTTTTTTTCGGGGCTCATGGTGGTATGTTTAGACCAGGGTTCGGGAATCATCATCATCGCGCTATGAGCCAGCGAACGGCCGGTTAAACTTAAAAATTCAAAGGCGTTATCAAAGATCGACGAGTCACTGCCGTCGACATCAACCACCGGAAAGGTTTTTTGCAGTTCATTGCCAAAGAGCTCGCTTTGCAGCAGCGATTGACGGGCATACATCCAGTTGACATTACCGCGGAGGGTATTGATTTCACCGTTGTGAATCACATAACGGTTGGGATGGGCTCTTTCCCAGCTGGGGAAGGTATTGGTGCTGAAACGGGAATGAACCATGGCGATGGCAGTGGTTACATCGGGATCCTGAAGGTCGAGATAGAATTGACCGACCTGATCTTCAGTCAGCATCCCTTTATAAACGATCGTACGGGAAGAAAAGCTGGCCGCATAAAAAGATAGACCCAGCTTTTTAGTTGCTTTGTCAACTTGTTTACGGATGGTGTAGAGTTTTCTTTCAAAAGCCATCGAATCGGTGAGTATCGGATTTTTCTTGATAAAGACTTGTTTAAGAAATGGCATGCTTGCAACTGCAGTTTTACCAAGATCACAGAGATCGACCGGGACATCCCGCCAGCCCAGTAAGTCTTGTCCTTCTTTCTTGATCGTCTCTTCGAGAATGCTTTCGCATTGCTTTCTTTCGTTGGCATCGGTGGGCATAAATAACATCCCCAAACCGTAGTCCCCAGGTTGGGGCAGGGTAAAGCCTTCTTTAATGGTTGCTTTTTCCATAAACTGGTGGGGGATCTGAATTAGAATCCCGGCGCCGTCACCGGTGTTTTGTTCGGAACCGCGTCCGCCCCGGTGCTGTAAATTAATCAGTGTTGTTAAAGCCTGCTTGACAATATCGTGGGATTTTCTTCCTTTGATATGGACAATCGCTCCAATTCCACAGGCATCGTGTTCAAAAGCGGGATCGTAAAGTCCCTGTTTTGGTGGTAAGTTAGTGTGTTTCATCGTGTTTTACCTTCCTCAGTAAATTCGTGTTATTAAATTAAGGGAATCAATTCAAAGGATTTAAAGTAAAGCTTTATGCGTGTGATTCTGCCTGATTGCAAGATCGTCCTTTGATCATCAATATCGACCAAAGGAAAAAGACGGTGTCATCCTAAATAAAAGAAATGATGATCAATTAAAACTTCCCTATTGTATTTAATCGGATTGAGTTTTATAATTATACTACAAAGTGTAATAATTACCAGCAAAATTTCTCGACAAAAGCAAGTAAAATCAAGGTATAGCGGTTATGTATTTAGCAAATCAGTGCAATTACTGTTCTTGTATGGCGCTCAATTGTTTTTCTAAACCGCACAGTCAAGCCTTGTATGCGGTTGCATCAAGCGTTGAGCAGATATCAACGATTGGTCAATTAAAGGCTAATGTTTTTTTTGTAAAAGAGGCGATAAAAATAGCTCTATCTTAATTATAACCGGAATAACGGTTTAATAGAGATAGAGCTTGATGGCGTTTAGCTTGGAATCATTAGTTGTTTTATTTAGCGGTGCAGTAATTTAAGCCTCGAGCCTGCTGCATTTAGATAAATATCACGTCTAGATAAATAAACGCTTGGGCTAGAACATTTCCTTACTGAGCTGATCGATCACGTCGCTGGTCGCTTCATATACGCCAGGGAAGGAACTAATATTTAAGCCCTGACTTAAGCATGGAATAAAATAAAGTTTGCCACATTCTTCACAGGCTTTTTTGGTATCCTCATAGATTTTTTCTCGGGTCCAGCCGGGGAAATCAACCCGGCCACTGTCGATATCACCCATAAAGGTAATTTTTTCGCCGTATTTCTTGATCAGTTCTGGCACATTGTTGGTTGTCATTACCCCCTGCCAGATATCAATGCCCATTTCAATCATAAAGGGAACCAGATTGGCAGCATAGGAATCGCTGTGGTGAATAATCAGTTCGACACCATTGGCTTTCCAGAATCCATAGACCTGCTTGTAAGCAGGAACAATGAACTCATTAAACATTTGTGGGGAAATAAAAGAAGAAATCTGGCTGCCCCAGTCGTCATGATGGAATAATGCATCGGGATGAATGTGTTTAATCACTTCTGCGGCGTAGGCCAATTCATATTCAACAACATAATCAATCAGCTCCTTCATCGCTTCAGGTTCTTCATATAAGGCCATCAGAGCATCTTCCATACTCATTAAATGATGGGTCATTTCAAAAATCCCGGGGGCGCAAAATGCGGTGACAAATTTGTCATTACGGTCGACTGACTTTGCATGCGCTTCGGCTGCCGCCCACTCTTCATCGGTATAGAATACGGAAGGTGCTTTGACTTCATTTTTCCAATCGGTGATGTCTTTTAAAGCCTTGTGTTCTTCATCATGCATCGGAAAAGAACCAATTTGATCGGCGGGCCAATCAAAGGTGATCCCCCATTTATTTTTAACGCGCGTGCCAGGAGCGGGAGCCAGCGGAAGATCCATCGGAGCTTCCATAATCAGTTCCATAAATTCGTATTGATTGACAAATCGATCGGGTGTGCCACCCTTAATAACTTCCATCAAATTTTGTCTTTTAGTTAACATCGCAATACCTCCTAAAATTTTGGTCTGTTCATTTAAACAATTGAATTTTATTTTAAAATCAGTTTGCTATGATTGGTGGGAATATAAAATTTAAGCGGTGGCCAACTCGCGGGCTTTGACGGCTGCACTACCGGCATCGGGAGCATATCCATCGGCGCCAACTTCAGCTGCGTATTCCGGGGTTACCGGAGCCCCGCCGACGATCACTTTGACATCCGGAAAAGCCGCTTTGACGGTTGCCACTGCTTCTTTTAAGGCGGGCATGGTGGTGGTTAGCAGACCGGAACATGCGACGATTTTGACATTGGTATTATCTTTAACGGCCTGAACGAAGGTGTCAGCTGGCACATCAACACCCAGATCAACCATATCAAAGCCAGCACTTTCGATCATCATCGAGACCAGATTTTTGCCAATATCATGGAGATCACCGGCTACGGTACCGATGACACAGGTACCCAGGGAGGTAGAACCATCGCCAGCCATCAGTGGTTTTAGAACCTCGACCCCTTTTGACATGGCTTTGGCGGCGATTAACATTTCGGGAACAAAAATTTCTCCAGCTGAGAATTTATCTCCAACCACACCCATTGATTCGACCATTGCCTGAAGGACTTCGGCAGGTGCGCTGCCCTCGTCTAAGGCTTCCTGAACTAATCCGGGAACCAGTTTCGACTTTCCGGCTTCGACCTTTGCTTTGACTTCTTCAATTTTCGACATCTTTTTTTCCTCCTGTATAATGTGATTTGTTGTGATATCAGCCGATATCAACTATGTTAACGATGTTTACGTGTGTGCGTAAGCAAATCGTTAAGAACTTTTAAAAACGAATGAAGGCATCCAATAAAAACGTTTGCACGTTATATTGTAATTGCTTGTAAGCAATTACAATATATAATACTCTAAGCAAAAAGTCAATTAAATTCGTAAATTAAAAGTATAATGCTAAAATATCGATTAAGAAAACGATTAAATCATAATAAAGATTAAAAATAAAAAGATGCTGCTATTGTTCGCAAACAATAGCAGCATCTTCGATGTACAAATAATTTTTAACTTCTTTTAGTTGGGGATATTCTTCAAGGAGTCGATCGACGGTGCAGTTAGCTGAACTGATCAAAGATTTAAGGAGCAGGCTTTGATAATCTATTTTCAAAGAATAGAACATCTGATTGATGCACAGATCAAAAATCTCGTCTTTCGAAATGAGGATTTCTTTTTCATATTGTTTCATGGTTAAAGCCCGGATCACCCCAAAGGATGCCGTAACCGCACAACTACAAAGGAGCTCTTTTTCAGATTCATCTATTTGATCGTTCTGATTTACCAGGGTTTGGTAAAGTGAGTAGAGATTGCCGTCGCGGGTAGCTTTTTCAAGCAAATCGAACTTATTCATTTCATAAATAAAGCGGTCGTAGTGGGGATCGATTCCAGTTAACTGAAAATGCAGTTTAAAAAAAGTTATTAATTGTAATAGCTCATCATTGGTGGGAAGATACTTGAGCAGGTGCGAGTATAGGGTTTCATAATTATTATTAAGCATATCGCTGGCGATGATGTCTTTTGTTTTGAAATAGTAGGTAACCAAACCCAGATTTACACCTGCTTCTTTGGCGATCAGGGTGTTTGGGGTGTTAGCGTAACCATTTTCCAGGTAGAGCCGCTTGGCAGCATTGTAAATTTTATCTCTCGTATTCATGACG
Source organism: uncultured Acetobacterium sp. (assembly GCF_927416815.1). Taxonomy (NCBI): domain Bacteria; kingdom Bacillati; phylum Bacillota; class Clostridia; order Eubacteriales; family Eubacteriaceae; genus Acetobacterium; species uncultured Acetobacterium sp. The sequence continues at coordinate 10,768 of NZ_CAKMJU010000103.1, forward strand.
ATTGTCCTCGTTCTCTTTATTATAGGAATATAATAGCATAAAAAATGAAAAGCCGTCCATGCCTAAATTATTTACCGACAAAATAGCCAAACAAGTAGTTGGAAAAAAGAGCATCTTAAATAGGATTACAGACCAGTGGTCACTAAGACATAAAGAAGTTGATTAACTTGTCCCTACCAGGGTATTAAAACAAGACTAGTAAGGGATCAAAACTGATTCTTATTCGAATAATTTGGGTTAAGAAAGATGAGGATGATAGTATGAAAAGGTTAAAGTTATCAATAGTGATGGGAATCGCTGCAACGCTGATCTTAGTCCTGACCGGTTGTGGCGGCAGTGAAAATGGTGGTAGTGCTACCGGTCAGTCTGATCTTTCAAGAGATACCGTTTATGAGTTTTATGATGCGGTGGAGTTGGATCAGACCAAGGCAGAGGTGGATGCAAAATTACGGGTGACACCAACTGAAAGCGCCCAAATGGGCAACATCTTTACGTACGTGAATGAGGATAGCGGTTTTGGGGTCAGTGTTATGTTTGATGAAAATGGAATCGCCACAAGTAAAACCTTGTTTTACTCAATGACGAAAGATTTGGCTTTTTTAACAAAAAAAGCTGTGACCAAAGAACAGGCTGAGAACATTCCTGATGGCGCCACCTATGATGATGTTAAAAATATGCTCGGCGGTGACGGAACCGAAACCAGTGTTACCCAGATCCCTTTTGAAGACAACAAGCTAAGCTACATCAGGGTATGGATCAATCCCGATGGCACGATGCTTCAGGTCGTCTTTTTAACGGATGGAACGATCGGCAAGGTGATGTTTTTTGATTAGTCAGAAACCGATAAGCGAAACCAATATTAAAATTCTTAAGTATTGCCTGAAATGAAGGGAGAATATAAAGTATTTATGTTATAGTAATATATCGTAAATGGAATGGTTATAATAAAAGCAAAGGATTACATATGAAGGATAATACTACAAAGATGATACCGCAGTGCGAAGGGAGGACAGCATGACTACTAAAATAAGAAGAATAAGACGATGGCTTGCAATAATGATGGTTTTCTTCTTGCTGTTTCCAGCAGGGAGTTATGCAGAAGATGTAGTTTATCCTGGCGATCAATCGATTGAGACAGCGATACAAGATAATAGCAGTACCGCGATAAATGAAGAGCTGGGGCAGGGTAATGAAACACCGGCTGAGATACAAACCCTTGATGCGGTGCCAGCGGTTAATATCAACGAGAACCTCGATCAGCAGATCATTATCATCTATAAAGATAGCGGTGAAGATAATGTCAAAAATCTGGCTCTGACTGATGAAGAGGTAGTTTCTGGTGAACAGGTTTCAAATCGGGTTGATCTCATCGAAGTTAGCGAAGATACCAATATAGAGGCCTTGATGGCCGAGATGGAACAAAACCCAAATGTCTTGACAGTCGATAAAAATGATAAAATTGAAGTGACTGCCCTTCCTAACGATCCCTATATTGTGAGTGGTGCCGCCTGGCAGTTTCAACGGGTTGGAGCTGACCAGACCTGGGATCAGGTAAACAATGCGGCTCCGGTTGTGGTTGCGGTCATTGATACGGGCCTAAATGTTAATCATCCTGATCTGATCGGCAATATCGTGGCTGGGTATGATTTTGTTACTGGAAAACCCAATGTTATCGATTTGGCCGGTCATGGCACCGCCGTCAGCGGAACCATTGCGGCTGTGGCCAATAACGGGATTGGTGGCGCCGGAATTGCGGGACTGGCCAATATAAAAATTGCCCCTTATCGGACTGGCGGTGCCTATAGTGGCGATACCCAGCTGGATGTGGCTTATATTTGTGCGGCACTGCTAAAAGCAGCTGAGCGGCCAGAGGTGAAGGTAATCAATATGAGTTTTGGTGGCTACGGAACCTTTTCTTCATTGGCGGTGGCTGTTAATGAGGCCGTCAACGCCGGAAAAATTGTGGTCGCTTCTTCAGGCAATGAAGGGGAATCCTGGAATGCTCGGGTCGGCCAGTATTCCTATCCGGCATCCTATGATCATGTTATTTCGGTCGGAGCCATTAATAAGAACAATGTCCGGGCATCATTTTCACAATACAATGATCGGGTCGATTTAAGTGCCCCGGGTCAATCGGTATTAACGACCTCCAGAAGTGGTGGTTACGAGTATGCCAGCGGAACTTCTTTCTCCAGCCCGATCGTAGCCGGCGCCTGTGCGGTACTAGTCGCAGCAGATCCCAGCTTAAATGCACAAGAGGTTGAGGCGATTCTCAAAAGCACTGCCTTGGACCTGGGAGCAGCAGGCAGTGATCCTTACTATGGCAGCGGTTTGATTCAGCTGAATACGGCGGTGGCTTCGATTAATTCCAATCAAAAAACTGGCATTACCTATCGTACTCATGTCCAGAATGTCGGTTGGCAGGGTTGGCGGAGTGATGGCCAGAGCAGTGGTACTTCCGGCCAATCGCTACGGCTTGAAGGCATCGAAATCAAGACTGATAAATTAACCTATAATCTTGGTATTGAGTACCAGACCCATGTCCAAAATATTGGCTGGCAGGGTTTTAGGAGCGATGGTCAAACCAGCGGAACCTATGGTCAATCATTGCGATTAGAGGCCATTCAAATTCGTCTCACCGGCCCCGATGCACCCAACTATGATGTTTATTATCGGGTACACAGCCAGAACTATGGTTGGCTGGACTGGGCTAAGAATGGCGCAAATTCAGGAACTCAGGGCAAGGGCTTAAGGCTTGAAGCGATTGAAATAAAAATTGTCCCTAAAGAAGATGCACCACCGGGCTCAACCAATCGACCGTTTATTATTTAAAAATAATAAACGGTCAAAATTTTGATTAAAATTGATGAATTGGGGTAGATTGATTATCAGAGAACATGTAATGATTAATAAAAAAGGAAGGAGTAATTGGAGATGATAATTAGCTGGGACAATATCAGCGAAGTGAACCGACGCATTAAAGAACGGGATCTTGACTATAAGGTCCATTTAAGTGATTCCTGCGGTGGCCAAAGCATGTGGATTGAAGCCTTAAGCAAGGACAATCGTTTTGACAATCTGGATGATTTGAACGGTTTGATACAGGATTATTTTTCGGAGATTCATGCCGATGTCGAGTTCAGCTGGGATAAAAAATCCTTTTGGTCAAAAGATCGTTCCCTGGTATTCTAATAGGGAGTATTTTTAAGCTTAAGTGAATGGGACACCCATATAAATAAAACACCATAAACAGGAGCCTTGCAGCCCCCTGTTTATGGTGTTGTTATTTTTTGATTCCTTTTAGGTGCCAGCTTTATAATTTAGCCAGCAGTTCCTGTTTCTTCTGGTTGAATTCTTCCTCGCTGATAATTCCCTTCTCTTTTAAACCAGCCAATTTTTCAATCATCGCAATGGGATCTTCTTGAGCTGGCGCGGCAGTTGGGGTGACGGTTTCAGAAGGCTCGGATGAGGGTTGGTCGGGAGCTGCCGCGGCAACCCCGGCTGGTTTATGGTCATTATAAATCTTTATTATCTGTTGGGCTTCGCGGGCATAGAGGATGCTGATGGTTTCGATCGCATCGGCTGTTTTTATTTCGGTATCATTGGGGTTCATTCCCATGGTCAGCGACAAATCGAGAAAAGAAACGGTGCTGAGTTGGGTGGTTAGCGACAAAATCTGGTCGTAGGGAAAACTCTTTCTGGTGTCTAAATCCCGGTCATAGAGAACAATTTTGCGGCTGGTACAGGTGATAAACTTTTTGGAAACGAGGCTGCCCATTCCCCAGGCAAAATAGACTAGCTGTTCATCAGGCTCCAGAAAACTTTTAACAATTTCGCGGGTGGTGGGATCGAGTTTGGCAGCGATGAAGGCATCGACCTGGTCATCAGCAATCACAAAATCATTGTTGCTCAGGCGCCAGAGATACTCGGTTAAGGTGATAATATCAATATCTTTGACGCCTTCGGCTGGGCTGGTGATCAGGGTGATCCCGTTAACAAGGAGCTTGCAGTGGTCAGTATCTTTAGTGATGGTGATGGAAAAGAGCTTTTCTTTGGGAATCGAACCGACAACAAAAAATGAATGGTTTTCCGGGAAAAGCACTTTAAAATAAAGGTTACTGGTGGTAAGCAGGATGGTCTGACCCTTGGAGTCTTTAAATTGAAATAAGAACTTTTCCTGGTCAGTATAGGTCGAAAAAGTTTTCAAAATATTTTTTAGCAGCTTTTCTTCATCAGGGTACATATCAATTCTGGTTGCCGTCGGGCTGTTGGCAGGAAATAAAAGTTTCTCATTGAATTCTTTTGTAAACTCAAGGACTTCCTCATCGGTGGCATTAATCAAGGGCTGGGCAGGTGCATCGGCGGGATTAAGAAGCTGCTCCAACAGGGTGTCAGTATAGGTTTTGATCCGCAGTTCCATCTCGGCTCTTAGCCGATCCTGTTCTTCTTTTTTAAGGGCTAAATCGGCTTGAATTGAATCAATACTTTCCTTGGCCAAATCGGTAACGTCTTTAAATAGATCCTTTAATCCCATGATTGATCTCCTTTTAATTGATTAATTACTATTTTATTTGATTATTTTCATTTTACCTAAGGATCAGCAAAATAGCAAATAAAAACAGCCATCTGACCTTTTCTTTAAGATAAGTTCAGATGGCTTAAGTACAATTATTTAATTAAGGATTATTAGCCTTTTAGAATTGAAAGGGCTTCTTCCCGGCCACATTCCATCAGGTATGGAATTTTGGTGACCTTAGCACATTCTTCAGTTAAGGACATCAGCTCGTTGCGGGTGATGCTTTCGGTATTGAAGCATCGGGCACCGGCCATCAACTGTTGTAAGCCAACTCGGATTTTGTCAGAGTAGCTATAGATGCCGATCGCTCCCAAAGGAATGTTTTTAATTTCTTTGGAACCAACGATGTCCTTGACCGCTTCGTAGCAGACAAAAATTTCTTCTATCGTGGAACCGAATTCGCTGACAGTTTTGGGTAGCTTATTCTCTTTGATCCACTGGTCGATATTCTTGCCAACCATTCCCGGAATCATCAGGGCACGACCCATGCAAACTGCCTTAACATATGGTGCACCGAGGGCGAGCGCTTTGAAGACACCGTCTTCACTGCTGAAGCCGCCAGCAAAGGCCAAATCAGGAACACGTTCACCTTGAGCTTCTAGAATCTGGGCAAATTCAATGGCTGCTGAATGCAGATAAATCGAAGGCATACCCCATTCTTCCATCATTCTCCAGGGGCTCATACCGGTTCCACCAGGAGCGCCATCGATGGTTAACAGGTCGATTTTTGCTTTCGAACACCATTTCATCGCCATGGCCAGTTCTCTTAAACCATAAGCGCCGGTTTTTAAGGTGATCCGTTTGTAGCCTAAGGCGCGTAAACGTTCAACTTCTTCCATAAAGCTTTCTTCGCTGATAAAGCCCAGACGGCTGTGTCGTTCAAATTCATGAATCGCACCGTCATTGAAGGCTGCCTGAATAACTGGATCCATCGGGTCTGGGGTAACGATGTAACCACGTTTTTGGAGTTCCATGGCGCGTTCGATGGTATTGACCTTAATTTCGCCACCGATACATTTTGCACCCTGACCCCATTTGAGTTCAATGGTTTCAATCTTGTGTTTGTTAATGATATATTCAGCAACGCCGAGACGGGTATCTTCAACATTCATTTGGATTAGGATTTCACCTTTTCCAGTATGATATTTTTTATAGGCTTCGATCCGGCGATCCATGTCAGGTGCTTCGATCACCATATTGTTTTTGTCCAGAACCAGACGGGGATCAATCCCACAGACATTTTCGCCACAGACAATGGTAACTCCTGAAACAGCAGCACCTACGGCAAAATGATCCCAGTTTTTCCGGGCGATTTCGGTGGAGCCCAAAGCACCGGTAAAGATTGGAACGTTCATCGCTACCTTAGAATCCCAGCCATAGGCACATTCAGTACTGACATTTGGGAAACGGGCATTGTCTGGTGTTCCTACTTCGCCATTGGGCAGGCCTTTGGCACCCAGGGCATAACCCTGAATATTTAAATGAGAATAATCGACGGGATAGTCCTTGTCACCACCGGCGGTTACATCACCGAAAGGACCTGGATAGATCAGTTCCCGGCCTCTGAATGTGGCCTTGAAAACTTCGCAATTTCCGCGACATCCATCCACACAGCGTGAACAGAGCCCAGAACATGGGACAATACTTTTTGAGCGGTTAAAGGTTTCGGTGGCGTCATTGCCATTAGGTCTTTGAAGATTCATTAATTTTCCCCCTTGAAAATCTGTTTATAAAATTATGTAAAATTTTGACGATGATTTGCACCTTTGCAAATTATCCATTAGCTTTACACTCGACTAAAAACTTACTTTACCATTATAAATCAAATATTAAGATTGTCAATAGAGTCTCGAAACAGTGAAAAGCCGACAAAAACGGGGATCAAAAACGGTTTTGTTTTTATTTTAACGACAGATATAATAAAAATTAACCATCCTGATATAAATGGGCTAATTTTGCGGACAGTTGTATGCATAATGCGACCTAATTTATGGCCGAAAAATATTTCGAAAATTTCGATCTTCTGTGATGTCATCACAGAAAAAAATCGGGAAAGGCGGTAAAATATAGTTAATCAAAGAAGATTTGAAATTTGCACGAATAAATGATATAAAGGAAGGTATTATTATGTTAAACTTATTATCAAGAAAATCAGAATCAAAAAATTCAGTCAAGAGAATGTCCCCAGATGAGGCTAAAAAACGATTAGATGCCAATGAACCGATCGTACTTCTCGATGTCAGAGAAAAAGCCGAATATGTAAGTGGGCATATTCCCAACAGCATTAATCTGCCACTGAGTCAAATTCAGACAGTCGGTGGAATCCTACCGGATAAAAATGCCACCATTTTTGTTTATTGCTTAAGTGGCGGCAGATCCCAAAGTGCCGCCAGCCAGATGGTTAAAATGGGATATCAAAACATATACAATCTTGGCGGCATCAGCGGTTGGAAATATGGAACCGTCAGTGGCAGTCATTAAATAAAGACAAAAAATGAGGTAGTTATGGGAGAACAAAGGATTCAGGCATTAACTAGAAAAATATTGCTAAAAATATCACCTCCCGGAAATGGTGATATTGTCGGTGATCAGGAACGTATTCAAAGCGCATTGACCCCAGATTTCGGGACGGTGCGTTTTTCCCCTCGTCTGCTCAAAAAAGTATACCCCTTGTGCCGCGAGGCTAATTGGGAGATTACCCTGACCCTATTAAAAAACGGTAGAGTCTGGGAGCTGGTGGAACTGGAGTCCGGGGATCAGCGCGATGCTCATTTTGGCCTAGCGGTGGACTTAGGCTCTACCTCAGTGGCCATGAAGATGGTCGATCTAAATACCGGAAAGGTATTGGGGGAAGAAAGTATTTTAAATCATCAGATTCAATATGGTGATGATATCCTCAGCCGCATCTTTTATGCCAAGAATAAACCCGATCATCTCATTGCAGTACAGGAAGCAACCCTGGGCACCTTTAATGCTTTGTTGAGCCGCCTAGAAACAGCAACTGGGATCAGTGCTGAGAAGTCCTGCATCATGGTCGTTTCAGGCAATACGACGATGATCCACTTTTTATTGGGGATTGATCCCTGGCCTATCTTTGAGTATCCCTTTGCGCCGGTGTTTAACCATACCGGTTATTTGGACGCCCGCGATCTCGGCCTTAACACCAGTGGCTATCTTTATTGCATGCCCTCGGTGGCCAACTATTTAGGTGGCGATACCGTCAGTGGCCTGTTGGTTGCCGGACTTCACGAAAAAGATGAATTAGGCTTATTTATTGATATTGGCACCAATGGTGAAATGGTCTTAGGAAATAAGCACTTTCTAGTGGCTGGCGCCGGAGCCGCCGGACCGGCACTAGAAGGCGGGATTAGTAAAAATGGCATGAAGGCCACCGCCGGTGCCGTGGACTCGGTTATCATTTCCGAAAATGAGCTCAGGTTGACGACCATCGGCGGGCATCGGCCGCGGGGCATTTGCGGATCCGGGATTGTTGATTTGATTGCTCAAATGCTATTAAGTGGTTGGATTGATTTTTCCGGCCGCTTTAATCCCGAGAAGTCCTCGCGGATCGTGATTCGTGACGGCGAGTATGGAGTCCTATACGCCAGCCGGGAAGAATCAGGCAATGGTCAAGAACTGCTGTTTACCCAAAGTGATATGAGCCAGTTCATCGATACCAAAGCTGCCGCCTCTACCATGGTTGCCTATCTGCTGGAACGGCTGGGGGTTGAACCGATCGATGTCGATCGACTGTATGTTTCCGGAGCCTTTGGGACGTATATCAATCTGGAGTCGGCAATCACCATCGGCCTTTATCCTGATTTACCGAGAGAACGTTTTGTTTCGTTGGGTAATAGCTCCTTGCAGGGCGCTTATGTGTTGTTAACGGATGATCAGAAAATGGAGGAAGTGACCAGGCTTCAGGAACGGATCGAATATCTGGAATTTGGAGCGGCCACGGACTTTATCTCCCGGATGTATGCCGCCCGCTTTCTACCGCACACCGACTTTGATCTCTATCCCACGGTTAAGGCCGCGCTTAGAAAACAGGGACGATTTCGGTAGTAATTTAGTAAGCTTTCAAATAAATAAGCTTTCAAATAAATAAGTAAAACAATAAGAACCCCGGTGATTGGTATACCAATCACCGGGGTTCTTATTTAAGAAAAAATCTATTTCACTTCCATTTGGGGCAGGCTGTCAAAACCGATTTGGAGATCTTCATCAGTCGGAACATAGTCGGTCATGTTGCCGGCGTTGTAGTTCATATAGGCGGTCATATCAAAGTAGCCGGTACCGGTTAAACCAAAGACAATGATTTTCTTTTCGCCGGATGCCTTACAGGCGATCGCTTCATCAACGGCGGCTTTAATCGCATGAGCAGATTCGGGCGCAGGCAGAATCCCTTCGATTCGGGCAAATTGGGTGGCGGCCTCAAAAACTTCATTTTGGGTATAAGATTTAGCACGGATGTAACCGTCATGGTAAAGCTTGGAAATGATCGGACTCATCCCGTGGTAGCGTAATCCGCCGGCGTGGTTAGGAGATGGCATGAAACCACTGCCTAAGGTGTACATCCGAATCAGCGGGGTGGTTTTTCCGGTGTCGCCAAAGTCCAGGGCATAGCGTCCCCGGGTTAACGATGGGCATGACGCCGGTTCGACAGCTAAAAAGTCGATGTCATTCTGGCCTTCGATTTTTTCGGCCATAAAGGGGGCAATCAGACCCAGTAAATTGGATCCACCGCCGGCACAGCCAATGATGATATCCGGTTTGATATCATATTTGTCGCAGGCGATCTTGGTTTCTAGCCCAATAATGGACTGGTGTAGACCGACATGGTTTAAGACGCTGCCCAGGACATATTTGCAGCTGTCGGTCGTGACTGCCACCTCAATCGCTTCGCTGATGGCACAGCCTAAGGATCCGTTGGTATCCGGGGTTTCGGCTAAGATTTTTCGGCCGGCGTTGGTGGTGTTGGAAGGCGAGGCAATCACCTTGGCACCATAGGTTTCCATTACCGCCCGACGGTGCGGTTTCTGTTCGGCTGAAATCTTAACCATATAAACGGATAAGTCCAGATGATAGTAGGCACAGGCCATTGACAGGGCAGTGCCCCATTGTCCGGCTCCGGTTTCGGTAGTTAATGAGGTTAAACCCTGCTTTTTGGCATAGTAGGCCTGGGCAGCAGCAGAGTTTAGTTTATGGGAGCCAGAGGTGTTAGTGCCCTCGTATTTATAGTAGATTTCGGCTGGCGTATCTAATTCTTTTTCCAGACAATAGGCTCGAACCAGCGGCGAGGGCCGGAACATTTTGTAGAAACTCTGGATTTCTTCAGGAATTTCAATGAATTCATCGGTAGTATTGAGTTCCTGGTCGACTAATTCTTCGCAGAATACCGGCAGCAGTTCTTCTTTGCTACAGTATTCACCGGTGCCAGGATTCACAAAAGGCTCTGGCAGCTCCTTCATTTTGGCTCGCAGATTGAACCAGTATTTTGGCATCTCATCTTCACTTAAATAAATCTTATAGGGTATCTTTTCCATGACTATTTCCTTTCTTTCTGTGGTTAACTCATTACAGACAGCGGTCTGTAAATACAAAAAACTCGTCCTCTACTAAACGTAAAGGACGAGTATAACGACTCGTGGTGCCACCTTTTTTTACAGGATCAAACCTGCCTCTGCAGAATACCAACATATTCCTCAACACTGACGTAGTTGTCACGTCATGGAATACTCAGCCTAAGCCTTTGACCATGCCCTCAGCGGTCCATTTGATGGATTGCCTTCTGCAAGGCTCTCAGCCTACCTCGCTCTCTGTTAGTGCATCTTCCACCGTTATCTCCGCATCAACGGTTTGTTTTTATCTAATTATCTATATTTTAAATGAAACATTAAGAAAAGTCAATTAGTAAATTCTAATCTTGACAATTATCGGGAAATGAAGTACAATCGATTTGTAAAGAAATTGTAACGAAACAGACTTTCGATTGGAAAGATTGAAATGAAAATGGAGGTTTTATGATAGAAAAAGAGAATAGCAGCCCGAATAGAAGAAAAAAATCGATCCTTAAAATAGGTATGGCCAGCGTGATCATCACCTGTGTGGTAGGAACCGCCAGTTCCTTTGTTTTTGCCAAGGAGATCAAGGTCACCGTTGATGATACCGAAAGAATGCTCAGTGGTGGCATGTTCCAGAGTGTCGGTGCGGTGCTAGAAGGTAATGGCATTGAACTAGGAGATCAATATTCCGTCAATGTCGATACCAACTCGGTGTTGTTTACGGTTAATCATGTTGAAGTGAAAAGCAAGGCTAGCGGTCAACTGTCTGTTGATGGAAAAACGATTATTTATCAGACCGAAGCCGAAACAGTTGGTGATTTACTCAATGAGTATGATCTAAAACTAAATGATCTTGACCGGGTTGAACCAGGCAAGTCTACATCATTAAAAGATGTCAAAGAAGTTGAGGTCATTCGGGTACAAGTTGATGAACTGCCAAGCCGGCAGGTTGTCACCTATACCACCCAGAATAAAGACAACCCGGAAATGGAAACCGGCAAAACCAAGCTTATCCAGGTTGGCGTTGACGGCGAATCCAGCCAAGTTGAACGGGTGCTTTATGAAAACGGGGTGGAAGTCAAGCGGGAAATTATTTTCGATGAAATTGTAACAGCGCCGATACCAGAAATTGTTGAAGTTGGCACGAAAGCAGCGATTGTAGCCCCGGCTCCCGTCACGGAAGCGCCAGTTGTCGAAACCCCGGCAGAACCGCAAGCACCTGTGGTTGAAAGCCCGGCTGCAGCCCAGGCTCCGGTGGTCGTAACACCAGCTACTGCTCCAACTCAGACAACCGCCACCACTACCATTCCCGAAGGTGCTGTCAAAATGACGATCCAATGTACCGCTTATACGGCAACCGGGAATGCCACCGCATCGGGTGTGATGCCTAAAGCGAATCATACCGTAGCAGCCTGGAAAGGTTTGCCCTTTGGAACCAAGATTTATATTCCGGCGATGGGCACCACCTATACGGTTGAAGATCGCGGCGGTGCAGTTACGGAGGGAATCGTTGATATTTATATGGATTCCTATGATGCCTGCATTCAATTTGGACGACAGAACTTGGAAGCTTATATTATTTATTAAATGAATCAAAGACAAAAGAAGGATGTGCGTGGCACATCCTTCTTTTGTCAGAAAAGTATCTTAAAGTAAAAAAAGCAGCAACCGATCACATGGTTGCTGCTTTATTTTTTTAGATGCCTTAAGACCAGCGCCCGATAATCAAAGGGATTGGTGATATCGCGGGAGTAGGGAATGGCGGCAAGGCTAAGTGACACATCGGCTTCAACAGCGTCATACTCGAGAATTAGAGCATTGAAGGCATCGGTAATCTCCTGATTGATCAGCAATTGATTTTTTACAGAAGTGTTTTCCATCAGAATACTGAAGATGCTGCCATCGAGAATATAAATCAGGTGGTTACTGTAGCAGTGGCTCTTGATAATTTTTAAGGTTTTATAGAGGATCTCGTCCCAGAGCCGGGAACCGTTGATGGTTTTTAGCTCATCCAGATGATTGATCGTAATCATTTCCAGAGTCAGAATGGTTTCGCCGCGGGAAGCGCGATCCATGGCATATTTGAGATCCTTATAGTAGGCTTTTTCGATCGTCAGTCCCGGACTTTCTTCGAGATTATCATAGGATGCAATTTGCTGTTCCAGATTTTTTTTGAAATGGAACAGTTCGCGAACCTTTCTAATCAATAATGCCGAACTCCATAAAATCATCGGAATCACCAGTAGCCAACCGATCTGATAAAATTTAAAGGGAACATCAAGGTAGAAAACCGAAATCAGCGACAAAATCACATAACTGCACAAGAGTAGAATCATAAAAAAGATACTGGCGCCATAGGGCATCGCAATGGTAAAGATCAGGCAGGTGAATAAAATAAACACCACCGAGTAATCAATAAAATTAAATTCTGAGGCAGTAAAAATCAGGAAAGCTCCAAAAATCATTAATCCCATAAAGAAAAAAACAAGCGGCGGAACCATATTGGTTAAGCTGGGCTTTTTAAGGAATTGAAGGTTCGTTTTTTTAGTTGGTTGAGCTTGTTTTTGCTTGATTGCCCTATCTTTACGTTTTTCTGGCTTTGCTTTTTGGGGCTTTGCCTTTTTCGGCGGTAGCGGTTCTTGATTAATTGGCGTTTCTGTTGTCAGCGTTGTTTTTTCCGGTTGGCGTTCTGGTGTTGTTGCCATTTCTGGGGGCGGATCGGGTTTTATTATTTCCGGGCTAACCTCAGACAGTGGCGGCGTCGACTTTGTTTCGGCAAATCTGGAATTGTCAAAAACATCATCGGTGCCAACAGGATTGGCGAGCTCGGATTCAGTTGGTGCTTTAGGGATAGCTGCGGTTCGCTCCGCTTCATATGCGTAAGGGGTGGTTCGTCCCAGAATTTTTGATAGGGTGGGTAGTTCCTCCTCATCTTCTTCGGTTTCGCCGATCGGTATGGAAAAACCTGCCCGGTCACTGAGTGGCAATGGTTGACTGGTAAGCAGATCACCATTAAAAGCCAACTGATTTGATCGGGTTTCGAAAGGACGGGAATTGAGGACGGCCTGATCGAGAGCATCGTCATCCGAGATATCTACCCCGGAAAGAAAATCTGTGCCGGGTTGGAAGGGATCATCAGAGATGGCCACTTCAACAACATTAGGATTCATTTCTCGCGAAATAAAGCCTTCTTCAGTGAGTGAAGCAAGCTTAGCATCAATTCGTATTTCGCATTCCTGGATGGTGGCATCCAGATGCTGTTTTTTTTCGAGAATAAGATCCAATTTACTCGGCTGGATTTTACTACTATTCATATATATCCATCGCTTTCGCAAATAATTTCGTTGCAATATTTTTGGTCATTGACTTTATCATCATAATCGTCGATGATAAAGAAGCTTTTAGAGGTGGCGAATTCATACAATAAATTTAAAATAGTCCTCTACAACTACACATTATAGCAAAGAATGTGTTTATATTAAAGAGAAAAACGAAAAAAAGACAGTTATTCCTGCTCAGTCGTGTTTAAGTAATGAGCGCTGCTTAAAAATGCTTTTAAAAAGCGGTTTTATGTTAATGGCTGTGGAGTAAAAAAATAAAAAAAAACAACGATTAAACACGTTGCATTAAATACACATATAGATGCGCTTAAAGTTGCAACTGGCTGTCATATAAATAAATACTTAGACCCTCTAGCTTTGCGTCCTTACCTTTTGGTAAGTTTGCCGAATATATAGTTAATCTCATAATAATACATATTTGTTATTCAGTCAAGTCCAAGGTTGTTATGAACGACTTATCTCCAAGGTTGATTTGTGGGTCAAAAGTGTGCGCATGCTAAGAATAATTCTCGCTTGTGGCGGTTTTTTTCTGATAAAATGGAGGCGAAACCATAAAGCTAGGGAGAAAAATGCTGTCAGGATTGAAAAACACTTATCAACAGCTTCGCATATAATTTTTTTCAAATGAGAAATTCAAAACCGTCTATTTTGGGGAATTAAATCTAGGAATTTAAATTATCAACTTTTATCTGTGCATATGTGGATAAGTTATAAAAAAACAATTAACAGGTGCGCTATAAAAAGGCTGAACAGAAAAGCCCGTGCTTAGGCAAGTTTTTGGGGAAAAGCAAGAAATCAACAAAACTTATCCACAAATGGTGGATAGAATTGACCAATATGTGGATAAACTTGTTGATTATCGGTTAAAATTAAAAAATTAAGTGAATTAAAGGAGCTAAATGTGGATAACTTTTTAAAAAAAGGGGAAAGAATTGAAGACTTAGGCCTTAATAATCTGAAGATCATCCAGAATCCGGATTATTTCTGTTTTGGCATGGATGCAGTTTTGCTGTCCTGGTTTGTCTCCCGGCGAACAAAAGGGGCTCCCCACGTTATTGATCTGGGAACCGGAACGGGAATTATTCCATTATTGCTTTATGGCAAAACAAAGGCAGCCTCGATCACTGGGTTAGAGATCCAGGAACCGCTGGTCGAAATGGCTAGACGGAGCATGGCCCTTAATGGCTTGTCAAACGAAATTAGGATCATCGCCGGGGATATTAAAGCGCCTGGTAGTGAGATTCTTCCAAACGCTTACGATGTGGTAGTCAGTAATCCCCCTTATATGCGGGCTCAGGCGGGACTTAAGAACAATTGTGAAACAAAAACTATTTCCCGCCACGAAATTTTATGCAGCATTGAAGATATTCTTATTTTCAGCAAGCGGATGCTAAAGGATCGCGGCCGTCTGTTTTTGGTTCATCGGCCGGAGCGGTTGGGCGATATTATTTCACTGATGCGATCTTATAAAATTGAGGTCAAGCACTTGCAATTTGTTTACCCATCCTTAAAAAAAGAAGCCAATCTGGTTTTAATTGAAGGACGAAAAAGTGGTAAACCAGGGTTAAAAACTGACACACCCTTGATTGTTTATCATGAAGATGGTGAATATACCCAGGAAATTTACGATATTTATGGGATGACCAAGCCGGAATAGCGGAGTTGTTCAGCGCCAGAGGCTGATCAATGGGGATCAAAAGATTAGTCAGAATGAATTGATTTATTTTCTCTGGGCAAGCGGTGATATAAAAAAATAGTAGAGGCTAGATATGCTGATAAGAATGCCAATGTTACAGAAGGGGTAATCTGTAACAAAGCTAAAAGGTTTTGCTTGTAAGCTAAAATAGGGTGGCTTATAATTACAAATACTATAGCAAAATCTGGCAACGAAGAAAGTTTATGATAAACATTAATTCAATGTTTGAATCATGAAAATAGTGGTATAAAGATGAGCAATGCAGCTAAAAATTCTGAAACCATATGCATTTCAGGTAAAGCTAGCATTGCTTATTTTAATATCATTGGATTTAATTATATACATGATAAAGGAGACACAATGGCTTTTACTTATTTTTTTAGAGATTTACAAACCCTTGAGATGATTTGCGACCATGCCATCCCGGAACTACGACTAAAACAGAAGATCAAGATCTGGGATGCCGGCTGCGCCATGGGGCCGGAACCCTATACGCTGGCGATGCTGCTGCGGGATCGGATTGGTCATATGTATTTTCGAAATGTCAAAATACAAGCAACAGATATCGATGGCAGTGACCTTTTCGATAAGATAATTTATGAAGCCGAATATCCCCGCGAGCAGGTGCAACGGATCCCAAAAGATATATTTGAAAAATATTTTATTAAGGTGGATAACAAGGAATGTTATTGTTTGATTGACGAGATAAAAGCCGCAGTCAGTTTTCAGAAACATGATCTTCTGACGTTTAAAAGCATTGGAAAAGATTTTGGGCTGATCTTGTGTAAAAATGTCTTGCTTCATTTTAATGAGCAGGAACGCATTAATGTAATCCGGATGTTTCACGATTCGCTCATCGATGGTGGATATCTGGCAATGGAACAAACCCAAAAACTCCCGGTTGAGTTAAAAGATTTGTTTGAGCCGGTTGTCTCAAATGCCCAATTATATAAAAAAGTCTAAAAAGGAACAAGATCATGAAAATTATCAATTTATCAGCGGGCAGAAAGATTTATACATCGAATGTTTATTTAGTTACTGGAGACTGGAATAAATTAAGTGATATCAATACCCTGATAGATGTTGGACGAGATCCGGCTATTTTAGATAAAATTGATCAGGCTTCCACCGGTGTCGGAAAAAAACGTGTCCAAAAAGTAATTCTAACACACAGTCATTACGACCATGCAACCCTTCTTCCAACAATAAAAAAACGTTACAACCCCAAAACTTTTGCCGCGTCATCGACGCTTGAACATGTCGATGTTATTTTGAAAGGTGGTGAACGCTTGAAAATTGGTGATCAAGAATTTGAGGTGATCCATACCCCGGGTCACAGCAACGATTCAATTTGTTTGTATTGTAAAAAGGAAAAGATTCTCTTCGCAGGAGATACCCCACTGGTGATTCGCGCCAAAGATACAACCTATCAAAAAGAATTTATAGAAGCATTGGAGGAAATTACAAAAAAAGATATTGAGACGATTTACTTTGGTCATGGAGAGCCATTAAAAGGCGAGTGTAAAAAAATGCTATTGAATTCACTTGAAAATGCAAGAAGTTAGCAGAAAGACAGTTAAGCTAGAATTAATTAAACAAGGGACATATAGGAGGTCACATGAAAACGTTTGCGAACATGAAGGTTAAAGCCAAGTTATTGGTGGGATTTATTATTATGGCTATTATTGTTGGGATTGTCGGGGTTGTCGGGATAACAAATATCAAGGCATTAGATGAATCAGACACTGAATTATATGAAAATATCACAGTGCCGATAGGTCAGGCGGGTCAGATATCAACAGCATTTCAACGGATGCGGGTTAATATCCGGGATATGATCATTGCCAATGATCCAGAAGTTATTAAAGAGAATGCAGATAAAATTGCTGAACGGCAGGCAGAAATAGATACCCTGACAGCTGAATTTGAAAGCCGGATTGTGTCCGACCAAATGCGGACCGCCTTTGATGAATTTGTCGAGGCGCGACAAAATTATAAAGGATCGATTACTGAATTAATGGCTTTAGCGAATCAAAATCAGGATGCCCAAGCTTTTGCGCTGATGGCAGAAACCGGATCATCAGGGATTGCAGCCCGGGCAGAGCAGGATGCCATTGCAAAACTGGTGGAGCTTAAACTGGCAGATGGTAGTGCCAAGGCCACCGCCAATACCGTTCAAGCCAATAGCGTGGTTACCACCATGATCATTGTTATCCTGGTCGGTGTGCTAATGTCAATTATGCTAGGTTTATTTTTAGGGTCGACCATTAGTAAGCCACTAAAAAAAGCGGCTGCGATGTTAAAAGAAATGAGCATGGGTCATTTGGGCATGCGCTTGAAGATGGACTCAAAAGATGAAATAGGTCAAATGGCTATTTCAATGGATAGCTTTGCCGATGATCTGCAGAATGTGGTTATTGGGACGATGAAACAGATATCAAACGGCGATGTTTCAGCAAATATTGAAATCAGAGATGAACTGGACGAGATAGCTCCTGCGCTAAAAGAAACCATTGAAAGCATCAGAGCGCTTATCGTTGAAGCAAATATGTTATCCCAAGCAGCCGTTGAAGGGCGATTGGATACCCGCGGGAATGCCGATGCATTTAACGGTGGCTATAAAGAAATTGTCGAAGGTGTCAATAATACTCTGGATTCTGTGGTCGGACCACTGAACGTTGCCGCCGAATATGTTGAACGGATCAGCAAGGGCGATATTCCGCCAAAGATCACTGACAGCTACAATGGCGATTTCAATGAAATAAAAAATAACTTGAATACCTGTATCGATGCCATTACGGCATTAGTTGACGATGCTGCGATGTTAGCCGAGGCCGGGATTGCCGGACAGCTGGATACCCGGGCAGATGCCAGCAAACACGGCGGCGACTTTGCCAAGATCGTCGATGGCGTCAATAGTACCCTTGACGCGGTCATCGGACCACTGAATGTCGCAGCCGAGTATGTCGACC
>NZ_CAKMJU010000104.1:0-23175 GCF_927416815.1 uncultured Acetobacterium sp.
GCGTCGCAAGGAGAACAAGAATTGTCCTTCGCTAATCATTCTATAATGATATTTAGCCTTAGGATATCTCAATTAACAATAAAAAATAAATATGTTTAGACCCGTAAAGTAATGGTTCTAAACATATTATACGAGGAGAAATAAAATGTTAAATTCAATTAATCGCGATGCGTTTACGCTGTTTAACCAGGGAGGGAATCTGATACCTTATGAGTACACCGGGTATAAAAATGAAATTTTGGCATCAAAATCTACCGCCTGGTTTGGGACAACATTGAATAGTTCACCAATTTATGATGTTAAAGGACCGGATGCGGCAAAATTCCTGACCTCCATCTGCATCAACAGCTTTTTAAAGATGAAACCAGGCAGCATCCGCCATGCCGTTCTATGTAATGACCAGGGTTTCATTCTGACTGACGGAGTAGTCATGATGATTGCCGAAAATCACTTCCGAACCTACTGGCTTAACCCGGTGGTGGGATATTATGTATCGGTTACTGAGATGGATGTTGAAGGCGTTGATTTGTCGGGTAAAGAGTTTTTCTTCCAGCTGGCTGGACCAAAATCTCTGGAAATTCTGGAACAGGCTTCTCAAAGCGATCTCCATGATATAGCCTTTACCAAACATCGGATGGCAAAAATTGCCGGGATCGATGTACGCATTCTCAGACTGGGCATGGCCGGCACCCTGGGCTACGAAATTCATGGCGATACGAAAAATTCAGAAGCGGTTTATGACTGTATCTGGGAAGTGGCTAAAACCTTTGACGCCAAAAAGCTGGGACAGGTTGGTTATACCATGAACCATACTGAAGCCGGTTTCCCGAATATCAATATGCATTATCCATTGCCCTGGTTTGAAACGGAAGGCCTAAAAGAGTATATGGCCGCAAGACCGATGGAAGGCTTTTTTAATCTGAATAGAGCCCTGGTTGGCAGCGTGGGTGATGATTTAACGACCCGTTTTGTCACCCCCTATGATGTCGGCTGGGAATATCTGATCAAGTTTGATCATGACTTCCCGGGCAAGGCGGCATTGGAAGAAATTGCCAAAAACCCGACCAGAACCATGGTGACCCTGGAATGGAATCCCGATGACCTGGGCGAAATCTTTGCTTCACAGTTCAGAGGTCAGGACGTTGAACCTTTTGAAACCATGGACGACCGCCCCATGGATATGTATTACAACAGCGGTTTTTCGATGTATTACCACGCTGATAAGGTTCTGGCTGACGGCCGTGAAATTGGTATTTCCAGCGGTCGATTGAATAGTTATTACTATCAGCGGATGATTTCGCTGGCCTTTATCAAGCCGGAATATGCCGTTGAAGGAAAAGAATTGAAGGTTGTCTGGGGAACACCGGGAAAACCGCAAAAAGAAATCCGGGTGACGGTTGCCCGTTCGCCTTATATGAATCTGGAAAACAATAAAGAAATTGATGCGAACGAAATTCCGAGATATAACAAATAATCTATTATAAAGAAGAATACTAAAATCATCTGATAAAAAATTAATAAAGTCAGTTATAAAACGCGTTTGTTGCAAAATTTTAAGATAAACGCGTTTTATACTAAATGAGAATGAATTAGTAAACGTGGAAATTATTGAAAAAAGGAGAATTATTAAAAATGAAAACTGACGTACAAATCGCCCAGGAAGCCAATCTGAAGCCAATTTCAGAAGTGGCTGAGAAATTGGGAATAAATGCCAATGATCTGGAGCTTTATGGCAACCACAAGGCGAAGGTATCCCTTTCGGTGTTAAAGGACAATCAGGATAAGCCGGATGGTAAACTGATTCTGGTAACGGCCATCAACCCGACCCCAGCCGGGGAAGGTAAGACAACCACCAACGTGGGTCTGTCCATGGCACTGAATTACATTGGCAAGAAAACCATCACTACTTTAAGAGAACCATCTTTGGGACCCTGCTTTGGGGTCAAAGGCGGGGCTGCAGGTGGGGGATACGCCCAGGTGGTCCCGATGGATGACATCAACCTGCATTTTACCGGCGACTTTCATGCCATTACCTCAGCCCACAGCCTGCTGGCGGCGCTGCTGGATAATCACCTCCATCAGGGAAATGCCTTAAACATTGACATGGACCGGATTGTCTGGCGACGGGTAGTGGACATGAATGACCGGGCCCTGCGAAAAATTACCGTCGGCCAAGGCAGTCGCGCCAACGGCGTTGAACGGGAAACCGGCTACGACATTACCGTGGCTTCAGAAATTATGGCGATTCTCTGTCTGGCCTCCAGTCTGACCGATTTGAAAGAACGTCTGGGCCAGATGATCGTCGCCTACAATACCGCTGGCAAAGCGGTGACTGCAAGTGATCTGGAAGCCACCGGCGCCATGGCTCTGCTGTTAAAAGATGCCATCAAACCTAATCTGGTGCAAACCCTGGAAAATACCCCAGCCTTTATTCATGGCGGACCGTTTGCCAATATCGCCCACGGCTGTAACTCAGTCCTGGCCACTAAAACAGCTTTAAAATTGGCCGATTACGTGGTAACCGAAGCTGGCTTCGGCGCTGATTTGGGAGCTGAAAAGTTCTTTGATATTAAATGCCGTTATGCCGGCATCAGCCCCAGTGCCGTGGTCATCGTTGCCACTGTCCGGGCGCTGAAAATGAATGGCGGTGTGGAAAAAGCGGAATTGTCCAAAGAAAATGTCAAAGCAGTTGAAGCGGGAACGGCCAACATTGTTCAGCATCTGGATAATTTAAAGAAGTTTGAAGTACCAGTGGTGGTGGCGCTCAATAAGTTCCCAACTGATACGGCTGCCGAATTTGACGCCGTTAAAAAAGCCTGCGAAGATAAGGGTGTAAAAGTGATCTTGTCCGACGTCTTCTCTCAGGGGGGCAAAGGCGGGGTGGAGCTGGCCGAGGAAGTGGTCAGACTCTGTGATCAGAATGTGGCACCTTACAAACCCCTTTATGCCCTGGAACTGCCCCTTGAAGATAAGATTGAAACCATTGCCAAAGAGATCTACCGGGCCGATGGGGTGGAATACACCCTGGAAGCCAAGCAACAGCTGGACGAAATTGCCGCTCTGGGCTTTGATCACCTGCCGGTTTGTATGGCAAAAACCCAGTACTCGTTCTCGGATGATGCCGCCCTGTTGGGAGCACCGCGCAATTTCAACATCCATGTCAAAGAAGTCCGTCTGTCTGCCGGCGCCGGATTTGTGGTTGCCATCACCGGTGCCATCATGACCATGCCGGGTCTTCCCAAAGTGCCAGCAGCCAACGGTATGGATATTACCGAAGACGGCGAAATCATCGGGTTATCCTAATACCCTGCCACTGAAAACATTTAAAGCCCCATTGCAAAAATAAAAAAATATAAAATAACAAGTACATTCATACAAATAATTTAGAAATTTTAACGTCAGGCCCATCTTCAGAAAATTTTTGTTGAAAAACGAGAAGCTTTTGAGATGGGCTCTGTTTATCGAAAGGAAAGATAAAAAATGAAAACGTATGCTTTTATCATAATGAAACCAGATGCATTAGAACGGGAACTGGTTGAAACAATTAGCGAGCGCTTTAGGAATGAAGGATTTTCGATTGAAAAGATCGGTTATCGCAATGTCGATGAACAGCTGATTATTGCACATTATCAGGAAGTCATTGAACGGTTTGGGGAAAGCTTTAAGGCGGCCGTGATCAGCAGTTATGCCGGTAAAGGAATGATTCCAATCCTGTTGTCTCAGGAAGGTCCAGCTGCCATTGCCAACTCCCGGGCGCTCACTGGTACAACGGATCCGTCAAAGGCAGATAGGGGCACCATCCGAGGCGACTATGGATACGACACCCTGGAAGCAGCCAATCTTGAAAACCGCAGCTGTAATAACCTGCTGCACTGCAGCGATTCAGAAGCATCGTTGCGGGAAGAAGCGAAGTTGTGGTTTGGCGAAGCGCTGGATGTAGCGATCAATCTAAATGCCAGTTAGTTTACGTAAATAAATTAGGAGAAAATCATGAACGTTCAATTACGAAATTTAAAGCTGAATGATGCGCACAGTATCATGAATCATGCCACTGGGCCGGTGGTGAGAAACCTGGGAAAAGCGGCTCAAAAATCGTTTGCTCTAGATGATATCCATTCGTTTATTTTAAAAGACAAGAATGTTTACCGGGTTAAGCAGATTAATAAAGCCATTATGTACGAGAACAAAATCATCGGGACAATCAGCCTGATGATTCAGGAGGATGATGGCAGTAAATCCGGTGAATTAGTCTTTTGGATCGGTGAAAATTATTGGGGACGGGGAATTACCCAAAATGCTATTGAAGAAATGTGTCAATTGGGATTATCGGAATTTAATTTAGTGCGTATTTTTGCAGTGCCAATCTTTGAGAATATAAGAGCCAGAAAAGTTCTGGAAAAAGCAGGGTTCCGGCTGGAAGGAATTATGAGAAAGAGTGTTTGTCTCAATGATCAGGTACACAATGCCTGTATGTATACACTGCTCAAGTGAGTTTAATAGATATGGCGATTAAAGACATCAAGCGTTATTGACTGTATTAAATCAAAAGCAATGGATAAAAAGAAGGAAGTGAATAAAATGAAAAAAAGAAAAAATGAATCAGCAGCTGCAATTAGGGAATTCAGAGGAAAGTTTTCACATAAAATATCACTTCTGATTATCGCGATCGCGTTCATCGGGATTGGTTTATACGGAGTCATTTCTTATCTGCTTGTATCATCCTATCTGGCTAATTTGAAAGATCTGAATGTTGAACAGATACGTTTTGAATTTGGAATGCTTATTGCAGTGATGACACTTTCAATCATGTGTTTAAGTTTGATTGGTTCAATGATCGTAGGAAATATATTAACACGACCAATAAAAAAACTGAATGAAGTTTTCTCAAAAATGGCGTTGGGAGATGTTGACTTGGATGTAAATGATTTGAATGCATTTTCACAACGTTCAAAAGATGAATTGGGACAGATGATGGCATCATTTGTCCTAATGATTGAAAAACGAAAAGACCTGGCCGCCAAAGTTCAAAATTTGGCGGCAGGCGATTTTTCGGTGGAGTTTAAGAAAGAATCAGAGCAAGATATTTTAGGTCAGTCTTTGCTTGATATTGTCGCTCAAATCAATCAATTGTATTCTGAAATGGCAGAAAAAGCCTTTAAAACAAACGAAGGTAATTTTGAATATGAAGGAAATGAAGAAGGATTAAATGGTCAATTTCAACATTTTATGATTGGTTTTAATCAGGTTATCAGAGACCTAGTTGAACACATCAGAATGGGTGAGTCAATTATTGGAAAGATTGGCAAAGGCGAAATACCGGATAAAATCACCAAAGAGTATGCTGGTGATTATAATCATCTCAAGGATGGCATTAATGCCTGTATTGATGGCTTAGGGGCTCTCGTAGAAGGCAACGCTGTGATGGCAAACATGCGTGTCAATGATCTGTCCCAAGTTGTTAAAGGACAGTACCAGGGAATTTATGGAGAGCTATCGGAGTCCATCAATCGTGTCCACCAACAACTGAACCTGATTGTGGCAGTAGCCAGCCGGATTACCGCAGGTGATCTCAGTGATTTAAAAGAATTAAAACAAGTCGGGAAGTTAAGCACAGCCGATACGTTAAATCCAAGCTTGATTGCAATGATTGAAAATATTGGTAATCTGACTCAGGAAACCCAGGCAATGGCAACCATGGCTATCGAAGGAAATCTCAGTTACAGGGGGCATGTCGAAATGTTTAGTGGCGAATATGCGAAAGTCATCGCCGGTTTTAATCAAACCCTGGATGCAGTGATTGCGCCCATTTCCGAAGCTTCAATTGTACTGACTGAACTATCAAAGGGGAATCTGCAGACAGCGATGAGCGGTGACTATTCAGGTGATCATGCTGAAATAAAAACTGCCATGAACAAAACAATTGCGTTTTTAAAGCGGTATGTTGCTGAAATCATTGAGACATTGAGTGAAATCGGTCAGGGAAATCTGAATCTGGAAATTACCTCCTATTACCATGGCGATTTTCTTACCATTAAAACAGCATTAAATGACATTACCACCCATCTCAGCGAGACCATGGCAGAGATCAACACCGCTGCCGATCAGGTGAAAATGGGCGCAAGACAGATTTCCGATGGGGGTCAGGCGCTTTCACAAGGCGCAACGGAACAGGCCAGTACCATTGAAGAGCTCACCGCCTCCATCGAGGAAGTAGCCGGTGAAACAAAACAAAATGCGCACAATGCCAATGCGGTTAATGAAATTACCAGACGATTACGGGATAACGCTGAAGATGGCAATCTTCAGATGAAAAGAACAGTTGATGCTATGAATGAGATTAATCGGTCATCGACGGACATTTCAAAAATCATCAAGGTGATTGAGGATATCGCCTTCCAGACGAATATTCTGGCATTAAATGCAGCGGTTGAAGCCGCCCGGGCCGGTCAGCATGGCAAAGGTTTTGCCGTAGTGGCCGAAGAGGTCAGGACGCTTGCGGCAAGAAGTGCTGAAGCTGCAAAAGAAACAACGGTTTTAATTGAAGACTCCATTGAAAAAGTAGTATCCGGTTCGAAAATTGCCGATGAAACGTCAGAGCGTTTAAAAGAAATGCTGACTGAAATTGAAACCGTGTCAAATCTTGTCGGTAATATTGCGATATCTTCCAATGATCAGGCTTCCGAAATCACTCAGATTACGCTGGGAATTGAACAGGTCTCTCAAGTTGTCCAGACCAACTCGGCAACGGCGGAAGAAAGTGCTGCCGCAAGTGAGGAGTTAAACAGCCAGGCTGAGTTATTAAATCAGATGATCAGGCGATTTCAGTTAAAAGAGGAAGAAAAAAAGTTTGTTTGAAAAATAGATAAAACCATTCGGGTTGTATTAAGGGAAAATCCCAGCAAATGTGTTCATACCGCTAGCTGGGAAGTCTTAATTTATGTTCTTTCAATCAGTACATTTATCTGTCAAATGTACTGATTTTTTAATAAAAGAAAGCCAAATGATTGAAGTAAAGTTTAGGGGATTAAAACGCAAGGATAAATTGAAACAGCTTCAATGAAAGCTGCAGATCAAAGATAACCTGTTGATCAGTCAGATCAATTTTACACAGCTCCTCAATTTTCTTGAGTCGATAAATAAGGGTACCCCGCTGAATGTACAAATCCTGAGATGCCTTGAGCTGCTTGCAGTTGTTATCGAGATAAGCAACAAGCGTTGGCAGCAGGGCAGCCCCTTTCCTTTGATCATATGCCTGCAATTGTTTAATACAGGGGTTTAAATAACTTTCAATATCGCCAAGTTTCACAAAGGCATAAATCATGCTGCTGAGGCGATGCTCTTTAAAATTAAATAACTGGTCGTCAATACCTAGATAATTTCCGATGTCAATAGCCATCAGGGCTTGGCGGTAGAGCCTGGCAAGATCAGAAATTTTTTCTTCGCCATTGCTGACCCCGGCACACAGCTGATTTTTTTTCAGGAAGTGTGCTAAGTTTTCAGACTCCTGAGCACTGAGACTGTTTAATTGATCGTGATTGATCAAAATGACAATATGATCGTTATAAATCACCGCACAGGAACTGGTAATGAGTTTAAGGATGGCATCACTTATTTTCTTCAGCTGAGTTTTGTTTAAAAAGACATGCTGAGACTGAATTGTCAGAATATAGAAATTCTTTTTGGGCAGCCAGTTAACGTTACGGATCCGGGCAACTAGTTCAGCATCATTTTTAAACCGTTCATCCAGAATATCGGTAATGATTAATTCTAACCGGTTGTCAGTTAGATAGCTGCGGCTGTCATGGGTTTTGAAATATAAGGCCAGCATATCACCGAAATAACAGAGACAGGAAAAATCACCCTCGCTGATGGGATGATTTTTTTGAATCAGGCTGATAATGGCAACCCGATTGCCGTTTAAAATAACACTTTTAGCTGATGCCCAACTGTCGCCATGCATGGGGTGGTTATAGGCGGCGTCATGGTCATCTAATAATGTCAAGGCCCGTTTTAGAACCTGGGAAGCCTGACTATCCAGGTCCGCATAACCTTTTTCAACGGTGAGCTTCCAAACTTCATCATTCATGGCATCGTCTGAGGTAAATCCAAGAACCTTCATGGAATTATCCAAAATCATCATGGGATTGGTCAGAATCCGGTGGGCACAGTCAATCAGTTGATGAATGACCACATTTTTCATCACCAGAGACAAAAGCTCATCGCCCCACTGAAAGTAGCGTCGCATGATATCCCGGCAAATCTCGAATAATTGCGATAAGGAAGCAGCCGAATAAATAATCATGGCACAGGGCGGCAGAATTTCGCTGTCAACTATCTCATCTCGTGTTGCCAAAATTAACATCTCGGAAGGAATATGAACATAAGCATCCTGGTTATAATCGCTCCAGTCGATTATGACATAGTTAATATCGGTTGGAATTTTACTTTTTTTGGAGAAACAGACGTCATCGACGTATAAATTTTTGTTATAAGCGGTTCCTTTGCGGCAAAGCACACACGATTTAAGGCCATCGTAAAGCATGGACATGGTTACTCTCATTAATTAATTACCTCAGCAGTTTAAAGATTTAAAAAATAGACTGGTCATTAATATTCATCATACAAAATGTATGGTGAGTTCAATAAAATTCGCTAACTAAACAATGTTATTAAAATATCATAATACAAAATGTATAAAAAGAAAAGCAATTTTGAAATTAATGTAGAATGTAATTTGATAAGCCAGTTGCTATAATGATAACGATTGTAATAGCGATTTAAAAATTATTGATGTGTTGAGACCGGTTTTGTTTAGACTGCAAAAAAATGCATGTTGATTTTTAAATCCAAATTAAAAATATGAAGGAGTAAAAAATGGGCAGATTAGAAAACAAGATTGCAGTAGTAACTGGAGCAACATCCGGTATTGGGGAAGCCGTTTCGTTGATGTATGTCAAAGAAGGTGCAAAAGTTGTTTGTGTCGGCAGAAATGCGGAAAAAGGAAACGAACTGGTTAAAAAAATTGAAGCAATAGGCGGCGAAGGTTCTTTTGTTCAATGTGATTTGCGTAAATTTGAAGATATCGAAAAATTAAAAGCGGCAGTTGATGCAAAATATGATCATGTTGATATTCTCTTTAATTCAGCCGGCGTTCTGGTACACAAACCGTTTTTAGAACAAAACATGGAAGATTTTGATTTTATTATGGAAACCAATTATCGGGCTTACGTCTGGACGATGCAGGCTTTCATTCCGGGCATGGTTGCCGCCGGCAAAGGCAGCATCATTAACGTGGCTTCAGTTTCAGCAATCTGGCCAGAACTGAATTCTTATTTCTATGGTGCCATGAAAGCGGCGGTTACCAATCTTTCCCGAAATGTCGCCAAGGAATTTGCCCGCCAAGGGATTCGGATCAACTGTATTTTACCAGGACCAATTAATACCGGCATGACACCGGACTTCATCAAAAACAGCAAGGAAGCGCAACAGGGAATGATTGACACCGTTTGTATGCTCGGTCGTTTGGGCGAACCAGATGATATCGCTTATCCAGCCGTGTACCTGGGATCCGATGAGTCTTCTTTTGTAACCGGAACCAATATCGTTGTTGACGGCGGCGTTTGTATCAGTAATTAAGATAAATTAATAATCAACTGAAAGAGGGCAACAAAAAATTTGATGAGGATGGAAGCAAAAAATGACGAATAATAATAGTAATCTTGCGCCAAAAGCGCTGGGCCGGCACGTCATTCAGCATGCCAAGGAATATTCAGTCTGCGTGGGCTGTAATGCCTGTGAAATTGTCTGCGGTCTGGTCCACGAGGGTGAAGCGGGGCAGATGTTAAGACGGATTTTTCTGGAACGGGATACCATCAATCTGGAGGATCATACGATTCTAACCTGCCAGCATTGTCAAGATCATCCCTGTTATGAAGCCTGTCCCAAAAAAGATCAAGCAATCTGTATTGAAGCGGATAGCGGCATTGTTTATATCAATGAAGCAGATTGTATTGGCTGTAAAAAATGCTACAAAGCCTGTCCCTATGAGCCCAAAAGAATCAATTATGACACGGCGTCAAAAAAAGCGAAAAAATGCGATTTGTGCCGCAATCGTGAAGCGGGTCCGGCCTGTATTGAGTATTGCCAGGTACAATGTCTCGCGCTGTCAGAGGCTGACTTAGGGAGGGAAAACTAAGATGAAGAGAGAATTATGCGGCTATGCCGGAAAAATCTTGCGGGTTAATCTGACGACAAAGGAAATTACTGAACAACCGATTTGGGATTATGTACCCAAATACCTGGGGGGACGCGGTGTCGCCAACAAAATTTTCTGGGATGAGGTGAAGCCGGGAGTCAAAGCCCTCGATCCGGAGAATAAGCTGATCATCATGACCGGGGCAACCACCGCCACTGGTATTCCCACCGGCGGCAGGATTGTCATTGCCGGAATTGCACCGCAATGTTATCCGGAGCAGTATGCCTGGTCGGGAATGGGCGGCTGGTTTGGCTCAGAGCTTAAATATGCCGGTTATGATGGAATTGTCCTTGAAGGCGCCCTGGAAAAACCCGGCTATCTCTTTATTGACGACCAGACGGTAGAAATCCGCGATGCCTTAGCAGCCGGCATTTGGGGTCTATATACCTATGATACCCAGATCAAACTGGAGTCTATTCATGGTAAAGATGTCAAAAGCATTGTCATTGGCCCGGCTGGAGAAAACCTGCTGCGGATGGCAATTGTGGCCACCGCCAATGAAACCGCCGCCGGCAAAGGCGGGTTCGGTGCAGTCATGGGTTCAAAGCTGTTAAAAGGCATCTGCGTCAGAGGAACCGGCAGTATCAAACCGGCAGATGTGAACAAGGTGCTGAAACTCAGAAAAACCATGGGCACCCCAGGTTTTAATACCAATCCGATTAAGGAATCACCGAAGTTTTTTGGTCATGGCCAGGAAGCAGAAGTGGAAGGGGGACTGAGAGAATACAATACCACTTGCAGTCATGGATGCAACCAGCATTGTCCCCGACTGATGATGGACATCAAGAGTACCACCTGGAAACAGGAACGGATGAATCAGGTGTCAAAATGTGTGGGACCCTTTGCCATTGAGTGGAAATACGATTGCGCCTGGATGCCTGCCCAAACCTATGTCACCGAAAAAAACAATACTGCCGCCTGCGCGATGATGTCCGGAGCAGCGCCACCACCAGATTTTTCAGATCCGGAAATCCCGATTCTCTTTGACGAACATCAGGGGGATGAATACAATTTCTGGGGTCCGGACTACAACCGGGGGATGACCATTAATGAACTATGCAGCCAATATGGTGTCAATAAGTGGGATATCATTGTCTGGCTGATGACCTGGTTGTCCATGGGAAATGCCGAAGGGGTCTTTGATGACATTGACTTTGGTATGGAAATCGATGTGGAATCGGAAGACTTCATGAAATATATGCTGGACATGATTGTTTACCGCAAAGGTTATTATGGCAATCTGTTTGCCGAAGGCATGTCCCGGGCAATACGGGAAATGGGCAAAGAAAAATTCGGCGACACTATTTATCAGCAGCGAAAGTCCCGACGATTAGGCGGTAAACAATTGGATATTCCCATCAGTTTTGAAGTAGCCTGGGGATATTCAGCCCATTGGAATGGCCGCGGTTATGAAGGAACAGTACCGTTGGATACCTGGCTGCCCATTGCCGTAGAAATGATGACTTCCACTCGGGATGCTCAGACCAACACCCATCATAAGGATACCACCGACTATATTCATGCCATGAAAACAGATCCCTATGGCAGTCTGGCGGGCCCCCAATCAGTGATCATGAATGAAACCAAGTCAGAATTGAAGGAAGCCATCACCACATGCGACTGGCAGCTGCCGGATATGTTCTGGATGACGGCTGAAACCGAGTTATTTGAAGCGGCCACCGGGGCCGGAATGACTCAGGAAGAGATTGAAACAGCTGCCAACCGGATCAAAAATTTATTTCGAGCCATTACCATCCGTAATTACGACCGAACCCGACAAATGGAAGTCGATGAGATTGTCCCCTTTCATCGCTATCCGGATGCTGACGGTATTTGCATTGACGAAGATG
Organism: uncultured Acetobacterium sp.; assembly: GCF_927416815.1. Taxonomy (NCBI): domain Bacteria; kingdom Bacillati; phylum Bacillota; class Clostridia; order Eubacteriales; family Eubacteriaceae; genus Acetobacterium; species uncultured Acetobacterium sp. The sequence continues at coordinate 12,106 of NZ_CAKMJU010000104.1, forward strand.
GATTTAATACTTTTGTGTCCAACTATTATCGTTTGCGCGGTTGGGATGAAAAAACCGGCTGGCCGACCCGAGAAACCTATGAAAAACTGGGATTGGGCGACGTGGCTAATGAATTGGCAGTGCTGGGTAAATGCCCACAATAAAGCATTGTCTGTGAAATTTAAAAGATAAACTGAGGAGGCGAAAATTGATGGATAAGATAATGGTATTGTCATCAGAAAAGAAGACCGGTGGCTGTTATCGGCTGGCAGAGGGGCGGTGGACGGAACAAAAGCTTTCTTTGCCGGAAGAAATGCCGCTGACGATTTTTGTCAATTGCCATGAACTGGTGACCATTCTTTGTTCGCCTTCCAGTCTGAAATTTCTGGTGATTGGCTATCTGTTTTCAGAAGGACTTATCAAAGCTGTAAATGATATTGATATTTTAAGGGTCTGCGAAAGCAGTCGGCTGGCCGATGTCCGGCTAAAAAACGAAGTCACCATCAGCACCGAAAAACGGATTCTGACCTCCGGCTGCGGCGGCGGAATGAGTCTGGGAACAGCGATGCCCAAAATCAGTATCTGTTCGGATTTAAAAATTACGCCAGTGAGGATTTTTGATCTGATCCGGCAAATGGTCAAAAGCGGCTCTGCCTATCGCTTAACCGGTGGGGTTCACACCACTGTGCTGTGTGATCATGAACAGATTCTGGCCATGGGGGAAGATATCGGTCGCCATAACACCCTAGATAAGGTAATTGGTAACTGTATGATGTGTGAGATCAACCCCAAAGATAAGATTTTAATGACAACTGGAAGAATTGCATCAGAGATTCTTAAAAAAGCAGTAATGCTGGAAGTACCCATGGTTGTTTCGCTTAGCTCACCGACAGATGAAGCGGTAAACCTAGCTCGAAATCTTGGGGTGACATTAATTGGTTATGTTCGTGGTCAAAACATGACCGTGTATGCCAATGGGCAACGTTTGGAAGCCTGCCAGAAAACAGAGATACTTTGTGCTTCAAAAGGATAATAGCGAACAATTAAAAACACCACTATCATTGAAATTATTAAATCAACAACAATTTAGATTTGTAACAAGTGATTTAACCGGAAGCTTTAAGTGGATACTCAAATAGTTCATAAAGGAATATTGATATGAAGATAATCAGAAGACCTTGTAGATTGCTGCAAGGTTTTTTGAATAATTAAAAGATTTCTAAATGTTATGAAAACCAATAGTGTGAACACCTTAAGGACCCTGTTAAGAAAGGAAGAATAATGAGTCAAAATACGAAAATATCTGGTTGTGGTTGTCACAGTGACCAGCCCAATCCCTTTGCGGAACTTTCACCGGTGCTGGATCGTTACGCCGACATCCCCGGAAGTTTGATTACGATCCTTCAGAAAGCCCAGGAGCTCTACGGTTTTTTATCGGTTGAGCTGATGCGCCATATTGCCCTGGAAACCCACACCAGCATTGCCAAGGTTTACGGGGTGGCCACCTTCTATACCCAATTCCGCTTTGAACCGGTGGGGAAATACCTGATCATGCTCTGTCAGGGCACAGCCTGTCACGTCAACGGCTCCAAACAGGTCGAAGAAGCCGTGATGGACTACCTCGACATCAAAGAAGGCGAAACCACCTCCGACGGACTGTTCACCCTGAACAACGTGGCTTGTCTGGGCTGCTGCAGCTTATCCCCGGTGATGATGATCAACGACGACACCTACGGTCAGCTGACCAAAGACAAAGTGACAAATATCCTGGCTGAACTTAAGGAAATTGCTGATTCGGAAAAAGCACCTCAGGAGGTAACCGCATGAAAATCGTAATCGGATCAGGCAGCTGCGGTATCGCCGCCGGCGCCCACAAAGTCCAGACCGCCTTTGAAGCCATCATTGCCGAAAAAGGTTTAAATCTGTCAGTCGAACAAACCGGCTGTATTGGCACCTGTTACCTCGAACCGATCGTTGACGTAGTTGACGATGCCGGCAAGAAGATCACCTTTGTCAATGTCATCACCGAAGATGCCAGGCGGATCATTGACGACTATGTCGTCGCCCAAAAAGAACTTGCGGATTTACAGATCTCTCAGGAAGATCTCACCATGATCGGGAAACAGAAACGGATTGTCCTGCGAAACTCCGGGATCATCGATCCCGAACAGATTGACGATTATCTGGCCGTTGACGGTTACCTGGCCGCCAAAAAATGCCTGACTGAAATGACTCCCGACGCGATTATCGAAACCGTCAAAGTCGCCGGCTTAAAAGGTCGGGGCGGCGCCGGCTTTCCGACCTGGTTCAAATGGGACGCCGCAAAAAAATCGCCCGGGACCACCAAATATATGGTCTGTAATGCTGACGAAGGTGACCCTGGGGCCTTTATGGACCGCTCCGTTCTCGAAAGCGATCCCCATGCCCTGATTGAAGGAATGCTAATCGGCGCCAAAGCCATCGGCGCCAGCGAAGGGATCATCTACGTCCGGGCTGAGTACCCTCTGGCGATCGTGCGTTTGCAGAACGCCATTGACCAAGCCCGGGAAAAAGGCTTTTTGGGAGACAACCTTTTTGAAACCGGATTTAACTTTGATCTGCGTATCAAAGCCGGTGCCGGTGCCTTCGTCTGCGGCGAAGAAACCGCCCTGATCGCTTCTCTGGAAGGAGAGCGGGGGATGCCGCGGTTAAAACCACCCTTCCCAGCCCAGAAAGGTTACTGGAACAAACCCACCAACATCAACAACGTCGAAACCTTCGCCAACGTGCCCTGGATTTTCCGTAACGGCGGAGACGCCTATGCCGCCCTCGGCACCGCCGAGAGCAAAGGCACCAAAGTCTTTGCCCTCACCGGCAAGGTCAAAAAAGGCGGTCTGGTGGAGATCCCCATGGGCCTGACCCTACACGATGTTATTTTTGACATCGGCGGCGGCATCAAAGCCGACAAAGCCTTTAAAGCCGTGCAGATGGGCGGTCCCTCCGGCGGCTGTATCCCCGCCAGTCTTTTAGGTACCCCGATCGACTACGCCGAAATCACCAAAACCGGTGCCATCATGGGCTCCGGCGGAATGGTCGTCATGGACGAAACCACCTGTATGGTCGACATGGCCCGGTTCTTCCTCGACTTCACTTGTAAAGAATCCTGCGGCAAATGTACCTACTGCCGCGTCGGCACCACCCGAATGCTCGAAATCCTCAACCGGATTACCCGAGGCGAAGGCCGGGACGGCGACATTGAACTGCTCGAAGAACTGTGTTACAAGATCAAAGACGGTTCCCTATGCGGCCTCGGTCAGACCGCTCCCAACCCGGTACTGACCACGATCAAATATTTCCGTAACGAATATGAAGATCATATTTACAATCATAAATGTACCGCCAAAAGTTGTAAACCGCTTTTGACCTATACCATTGATAAAGAAAAATGCGTCGGCTGTGGGGCCTGTAAGAAAAACTGTCCTGTTACGGCCATTACCGGCGAAAAGAAGCAGGTCCATGAGATCAATCAGGACATCTGCATCAAGTGCGGCAAATGCTTCACCGTCTGTAAATTTGATTCCGTCATCATTGACTAGAAAGGAGTGGGAGAATGAAAAAATTTAAACTCAACATCGATGGAAAAGAAGTCACCGGCATTCCCGGACAAACCATTTTAGACGTCGCCCGGGAAAATGCAATTGAGATCCCCACCCTGTGCTATGACGAACGCCTGGAGATCTATGGATCCTGCGGACTCTGCGTCGTGGAGGTTGCCGGCATCCCCAAGATCTTAAAAGCCTGTGCCACTGAAATCAGCGACAATATGGTGGTCAACACCCGGACCCCCCGGGTCATCGAATCCCGCAAAACCAATCTGGAGTTGCTCTTATCCAAACACATCGGTGACTGCGTTGCCCCCTGTAAACGGGCCTGTCCCGGCACCACCGACTGTCAGGGCTACGTCGGCCTGATTGCCAACGGCGAATTCGCCGAAGCCTTGAAGCTGATTAAAGAGCAGTTACCCTTACCCGGTGCCATTGGCCGGGTCTGTCCCCATCCCTGTGAAGATGCCTGCCGTCGCGGCGACGTCGATCAACCCATCGCCATTGCCTGGCTCAAACGGTTCGCGGCCGACTTTGATATGACCCATGAGATGTTCATACCGGAAATTGCACCAGCCACCGGCAAATCCATCGGTATCATCGGTGGCGGCCCCGGCGGCCTCACCGCCGCCTACTACCTGATCCAGTCCGGTCATGCCGTCACCATTTATGACGCCATGCCCAAAATGGGCGGGATGCTGCGCTACGGGATTCCCGAGTACCGCTTACCCAAAGGCGTCGTTGACGAAGAAGTGGGACTCATCGAAGCCATGGGCGTTGTCTTTAAAAACAACACTCGCATCGGCGTTGATCTTCCCTTTGAGACCATCCGCAACACCCATGACGCCGTCTATATCGCCCTGGGTGCCTGGACCAGCTCCGGCCTCAGATGCGACGGCATCGACGCTACCGGTGTCATCGGTGGGATTGAGCTGCTCCAGCAGGTCGCTAACAACGAACCGATTGTCCTTGGCGAAAAAGTCGCCATTGTCGGCGGCGGCAACACTGCCATGGATGCCTGCCGGACAGCTATTCGTTTAGGTGCCAAAGAAGTCTATAACATCTACCGCCGCACCAAAGCCGAAATGCCGGCTGAGGAAATCGAAATCAGCGAAGCTAAAGAAGAAGGGGTGATCTTTAAAAACCTGACCAACCCCATTGAAGTCATTAAGGGTGACGACGGCCAGATTGTCAAAATCCGGCTCCAGAAAATGGCCCTGGGTGAACCCGATGCCAGCGGCAGAAGAAGTCCAGTCCCCATCGAGGGCGAAGAAGAGATCCTTGATATCGATACCCTGATTCTGGCCATTGGCCAGGGCATCAACCCGGATGGCATCGGCACAGCGAAAACAGAAGAAAACAGTGATGACAACCGTCTGGCGCTGACCAAATGGAATACCGTGCTGGCCGACGAACAGACATTTCGGACGAATCTGGATGGCGTGTTTGCCGGCGGCGACTGCATCAACAGTGGTGCCTCCATTGTCATTAAAGCCGTTGGTGATGCTAAAAAAGCCGTGCCCTTTATCGAAGGCTATTTAAACGGCGAAAGCATTGCCTACCACGAACCCTATTACGTCATAAGAGAAGCGGTCGATCAGGACTATCTCGAAAGCATCAAGAAAAACAAACGCCCGGCAATGACCCATTTAACCCCAGACGCCCGCAATGATAACTTCCTGGAAGTGGTGGAAGGCTATAATCCCCTTCAGGCCGTTGAAGAAGGCAAACGCTGTCTCGAATGTGGTTGTCAGGATTACTTTGAATGCAAGCTGGTATCCTATGCCAACGCGTATGAGGTTAAACCCGAACGCTTTAAGGGCAAGAACCCGGAAGCCAAGATTCAGGACGACCATCCCTTTGTGATCCGGGACAACAGCAAGTGCATCACCTGCGGCCTCTGTGTCCGGGTCTGCGACGAAATCGTCGGCGCCGAGGCCCTCGGCCTGGTCGACCGCGGTTTTGAAACCATCGTCGAACCAGCCCTACGCCAACCCTTAAAAGACACCGGCTGCGTCAGCTGCGGGATGTGCATCTCGGTCTGTCCCACCGGTGCTTTAAGAGAAGGGCTCACCGGGATAAAACAGATTCCCCTCGATACCAAAAAGACCGAATCCACCTGCGGCTACTGTTCCGCCGGCTGCCAGATCGTTATCGAATCCAAGGGTGATACCATCATTAAAGCGATCCCCCGGTCAAACCATCAGGACCTCAACCAGGGCGTGATGTGCGGCCGCGGCCGCTTTGGCACCAACCTGGTCCAGTGGGGCGATCGCATCACCACCCCGCTGATCAGAAACAAAGCCGGCGAACTGGAAGAAGCCACCTGGTATGATGCCCTGGTGACCATTGCCAAAAAATCCCAAAGCATCGCCGCCCGCTATGGTGCTGAAGCTGTGAAGATGGGCATCTCACCCAAGTATACCAATGAGGAAATTTATACCTTTGCCCGGCTGGCCGAAGTACTCCGGGCGGAAACCTTCAGCTTTTCCAACCGCAGTCACGGCGGAACAGCTGTCCTCCAGGGCGACTTTCAGATCCGGGACATGGAGGCGATTGTCAGCGCCGATACCATTCTGGTTCTGGGGATGCTGCCAGCGGACAATCCGATTGTCAAGTATAAGTTGATCCAGGCATCAAAAAATGGCGCAACAATCATGGCGATCAATCACCGCGAAAGTGGCTATGGTAAGCTGGGCCGGGAGTTTATCCTTGGTTGTGACCAGTTGCCATTTTTAGGAGAAATTACCAAACATGTGCTGGAAAACAGCAAAGTCAAAAGAGATCTTGCAAATCTGGAGCTGCTGAAAACCTCGCTTTTTGATTTTGATATCTGCGAGGACGCCAGAGCAATCGGCGAAAGCCTAATCCAGGCCAAAAATCTGGTGATGGTTATCGGGGACAAGTACGTCACCGAAGAAGCGGCGGCAATGCTCGGCAATCTGCTGGCGCTGCTGGGTAAAGCCGACGGCAAACGCAGCGGGATTTTCCCGGTGGCAACTAAAAACAACAGTCTGGGTCTCAATTATCTGGGGGTGCAAAACACGGCCGCTGTTTTAAGCGAAGCAAAAGCGTTGCTCTTATTCGGCGAAGATCCCAGTACTGATTTAAGCCGATATGATCTCCTGATGGTACAGGATACCCACCTGACCCAGGCCGCTGAAAAAGCCGATGTGGTACTGCCGGCCCTGGCCTTCCCGGAAGTCAATGGCACCTTTGTCAATACCGAAGGACGGTTGTTAAAAGTTAAAAAAGCCGTTGAGAATCCCTTGGAATTCAGCAACATTGAGATGGCCCAGGCGATTGCCGACATTCTTTCGGCAGATCTTGGTTTGGCCTGCCCGAAAAAAATAAGAAAAGCCATTGAAAAAGATCACCCGGCATTTCGGGAGGTGGAAGCAGGGGAGCTGTTAATGCATTTTGCAGCAGAGCAACCAGGCTTGGCGCTAACTCCCTATGTCGATGGTCGGCTGTTTACGGAACTGCCGGGTACCGATTATCTGATGAATACCGTTCAGGATGAATTGAACAAGTTCGTTAAAGCCTAAAAAATTTAAATTTAAATCTAAAAAAAAAGTTTAAAAGAAATTTCCTGATTGATACATAGGTGATCAATCAGGAATATCTTTGTTAAGAGAAAAATAAAAACAATAGTAACAATTGATGTGGCAGGTCATGCACGATGTAATGATCTAAAGCCGATTATTACATCGTATTACATTAGATCGTTTCATTAAATAAGCTAAACTAATTTTAAAACTTAAAAAAACTCTGTCTCGAAAAAATCAGGATGATCTGATTTCAATCGAGATAGAGTTTTTAAAAATTAACGTTTATAGACTAGCGATTATTCACTTATGCCTGTGGTGATAGCTCAGGTTCTGAAATAATTTCAGATTTCTTTGAGCAAAGTTCTGGCAGCAGGAAAACGAGCACTGCGACGATTGCCATGCAGCCACCAGCCAGGATAAAAAAAAGCTTCATATCAGAACCGGCGATGGGTGTAATAATAAATGTTGGGATTAAAACGCCACCCATTAATTGCAAGGTTGCGGTAAAACCACCGGCGGTACCGGCGTATACTGGTCCGATTTCAGGAAGCTGAATAGGAATTGTCATTAACAAAGGAATCTGGCCAGCCAGAGCAGCACCCGTTAAAAACAGGCTGATGCCCAAAAGAAAACCAGCCGGGGCACTCCAGGCCAGAGCTGCACCGAGGGCAGAAACCATGGCCAGGATCAATAAAACGGGTTTCATTTTACCGACTTTGCTGACGATTAGGGGTGAAATCAGACAACCAACCAAACTGCCAATCAGCATAATTGAACCATAGCCGCCAGCGGCAACGGCATCAATACCGCGACCAACCAGCGCCGTTGGTAAAAAGGAACTGATGGCAATATTACAGGCGACAATTCCCATGAGACAAAATCCAACAATCCAGACCGGGCGACTTTTTGCGACCACCTTAACGGCCATTCCCAAAGTCGCCGTTTCAAAAGCTGAATCGCTGGATGCTGTTTGTTCGGGATTTTTAACCACTAGCAGCCAGAGAATCGTTCCGACAACACTAATGATTGCTGCAAAAATAAATGCACTGGTAATACTTGGGAAAAAGGCGGTTGTTCCCATCCCCAGGGTCATCGCCAAGGTTGATGATGCCAGCAGGATACTCATCATTGAGCTGATTTTTTCTGCAGGAAAATAGCTGCCGATGATTTTTGCGCCGTTTGCATTTAAGAAAGCAGCACCAAATCCAGTTAAGATCATATAAATCAATAGCGTGTTTGAATCAGTGGCAGTGACTCGTAAACAAGTCCCAATAGCTGTAACAACTAATGCGATGCCGATAACTTTCTTGATGCCAAATTTATCAACCATTAAACCGGCAATCAGACTGAATAAAATGGCTGGAATCATTGGGGCTGAAAATAAGCTGCTGAATTGGCTCATTGATAAATTGAATTGTTCAATTAATTGCGGTGCCAGGGGGGATAACTGATATTGGGTATAGCTTGGTGAAAATAATGCCAGACAGGCAATCGCCAGAACGATCCAGGAATAGTTTTTGTTTTTCATGTGTTGATCTCCTTAATGAATGGCACGAACAATACCGGAGTATTGTTTGTGCCATCTTAATAAAATTGTCAAAAATTGAATGTGCAATCAGGGGTTAATCGGTTTAATAACGGCCAATATCACAGGCCACCTGATGAGCGGCCGAGGTGGCATCGTAAATATTTTTCGGGGTGACGCAGTCGCCAATCTGATAAAATTCTGGGGCACATGTCGAAAGAGCCAGAGCATCTTCCCGGAGCGGTTTCTGTCCGATAGCATAGATAACCGTATCGGCAGGGATAGTGCGGACGCCGTCAGCATCTTCTACAGTCAGTCCAGTATCAGTGATTTCCAGAGCTTTGGTGGAAACGCAAAGCTTGATATTGGGGTGACGGGTCAGTTCATCGCCCAGCGCCACACCGTGAACCAGTGGGAAGCCGCCGGGTAATTCCATTAAGCCGCCCATCCGGTTGGAGGTGCCTTCAACCGGAGGTGGAGTGGCAATGGTGCCGGGTGCCATTTCGACAATGGTGATGTCACGGCCCAGGCTTGACAGGAAGATTGCCAGCTCCAGACCAACCAGTCCGCCACCCATAATGACGGCATGCTGGCCGACTTGTTCGGGATGATAATACACTTCTTCGGCGCCGACGGCTTTGGGGCTGTCGATGCCTTTGATATTGGGAACCAGCGGCCGGGCGCCCATGGCGGCAATGATCACGTCGGGATGGAAGGATTCGGCCAGTTCCGGGGTAATGGTAGTGTTTAAATGGACTTCAATGGCAGCCCGGGATACCTTCAGCGCCTGCCGTTTAAGATAGGTGTCCAGGTTTGATTTGAAGGGGATTTTTTCTTCACAGAGCAGCGCCCCGCCGAGACGATCAGTTTTTTCGCAGAGAATCACGCGATGTCCCTGTTTGGCCGCCGTCAGAGCAGCCTGCATCCCGCCGACACCGCCGCCGGCAACCAACACCGTCTTTTTATGAGCCGGTAATGGGGCTGTCAGACTGGCTTGCTCCCGGCCAATTTCGGGATTAGTGGCACAGTAGAAAACGCCGTCGATGGTGCTGTTGGAGAAGCAGTAAAAACAGCGCAGGCAGGGGTTGATCTCATCGGCTCGTCCCAGTCGGGCCTTGATTGGCAGATCCGGATCAGCCAGAGTCTGACGGCCCAGATTGACGACATCCACCTGACCGGAGGCAATCAGCTCTTCCATCATCTCAGGATCGGTTAGGGCACCAACTGTGCCAACCGGCGTTTTGACGTGCTTTTTAATTTCAGCGGCATAGGAGGTATTGCAGCCATCTGGCAAAAACATGGTGGGATGGGTTTTCATAGCTGCCGAATCGATTTCATGATGACCCACTGAAACATGAATCATTTCAACTTTACCATCTAATAGCTTAGCAATTTTAATTCCTTCATCCAGATCGTAACCATCTGGCAGACATTCGGTGGCACTCATTCTAAATTCGATGGGCATATCCGGGCCGACGCGCTTACGAATGGCTTCGATAACAGCCAGTGGAAAACGCATCCGGTTTTCTACTGAACCGCCCCACTTGTCAGTCCGTTTGTTGTCCCGAGGTGAGAGGAACTGATGCATCTGCCAGCCGTGACCGCCGTGGAGGGTGATCATGTTGTAGCCGCACTGACGGGCAAAGGAAGCCGCGTCGCAGTATTTTTGAATCATCGCATCAATCTGCTCATCCTGCATGGCGCGGATTTCCACCCCATCCTCGCGAATCCCGTCAATCGTGCCGTAAATAAAGCCGGGATTGACCGGCATTAAACCCAGGTTGGCATTTTGGCCGGCATGGCAAAGTTCAATACCGGCCACGGCACCATGGCGGGTAATGGCAGTACTGACTCGGGTCATGTTGACCTTTCCAAGGATATCGTTGCCCCGCATTTGAAAGGGGTGGCTGCGGCCATATTCACCGTCGATGATCATGTCGCCGACACAGACCGAAGCAAATCCGCCCAGAGCTTTTCGCTCATAAAAATAGGCGGCTTCTTCGGTTAAAAACCGGTCGCTGGTTAAACCGGGATAATCCTGGGGGGCAGAAAAGATCCGGTTTTTGAGAAGTGTTTTACCCAGTTTGATGGGCTCAAACAAATGTTTATACTTTAATTCTGGCATAATGACAATCTCCTTCAATTTTTATAGATAACTAAATTTTATAACAAGAACGTCATCGCAGCATCACACCAATGGCTGAAAATGCGGGCCGGAATTTCGACAATTACTTAAATGTTAAAAAATTAAAAACATGATAAAATAAAATAGATTAAAGATTTAAGAAAATACAAAGGAAGAACAAGTCTGAAACATCTCTAGTATTAAGCAAACCAAATTCTGAGCATAGCAAACAAACCATCAAGTGATGGTCAAAAAAAAGTATTGGTAGAACGATCAGGTACCGGTCAGAATCTGGTACCCTTGGGATTT
>NZ_CAKMJU010000105.1:0-25043 GCF_927416815.1 uncultured Acetobacterium sp.
TTATCACAGCTTTAGGCGCTACTGATCACCCTGGTGTTACCGGAACCTTGAAGTTTGACGAAGAAGGCAACCCTAAAGACAAAGAAGTAACGATTATTAAAATTGATGGCGGTCAACTAAAATTTGATTCCACAGTTGTTAATCAATAGCATTTAGCAAAGCACAATATTACAAAAAGTACGAGGATATAGGAGAGGGTCATCTCTTCTATATCCATTTTATGTTATTCTATAAAGGAGGATACATCGTGAATTTATTTCTGCAACAGCTGATCAACGGGCTAAATGTAGGGAGTATCTATGCGCTCATCGCAATCGGTTATACCATGGTATATGGCATCATAAAGCTTATCAACTTTGCCCATGGTGAAATCATGATGTTTGGCGCTTATTTTGCATTCATTGCAGCTACCAGTTTTCAATTACCGGTTTGGGCAGTGCTTTTATCTTCAATGATCATTATGTCCATTATTGGTGTAACGATCGAATTTATTGCTTACCGACCGCTTAGAAATGCGCCTCGACTATCAGCTTTGATTACGGCCATTGGTGTGAGTTTGTTCTTACAGAATCTGGCACTGATTATTTTCAAACCCGATCCAAAGGTCATGCCCAAAATTTTTCCTGAAACCATTTATAAATTGGGAGAAATTGATATCAGCTCAACCACTCTGATTACCATAGGTTTATCTTTGTTTTTTATGGTTTTACTGGATCTTTATATTAGAAAAACAAAACAGGGTCGTGCCATGCGTGCCGTATCAGAAGACAAGGATGCTGCGATTCTGATGGGTATTAATGTAAATCGAACGATTTCGCTAACCTTTGCTGTCGGTTCTGCTCTGGGTGCATTGGGTGGAGTTTTATTTAGTGTTGCTTATATTCAAGTTTACCCAACCATGGGGGTTATGCCGGGACTTAAAGCTTTTATCGCGGCAGTTTTGGGCGGTATTGGTATCATCCCTGGTGCTATGTTGGGCGGCTTTATCATCGGCATGGTCGAAACAATGACAAAGGCGTATCTTTCGACGACTTGGGCAGATGCGATTGTTTTTGCGATATTAATCATTGTTCTGCTTTTCAAACCAACCGGAATTTTGGGCAAAAATACGAGAGAGAAGGTATAGTCAATGGATCATAACAAGAAAAAAGCATATCTCGTCAATACCATTGCTGTCGTTTCTCTCTATCTTGTATTTTTTGTTTTAATCCAGACAAAAACGATGAATAACTATTTTGTCGGAATTGCGATTATGACCTGCATTATGATCATTATGGCGATGAGTTTAAATATCGTTGCCGGATTCCTGGGCGAGATGGCTTTAGGTCACGCCGGTTTCATGGCCATCGGTGCCTATGCATCGGCCAGTTTTTCAATGGCTCTCGTTAGTAGTGGGCTACCATTGCCAAAGATAATTATTCTTATTCTGGCGATGATAATTGGAGGGATTGTTGCAGGGATTTTTGGTTTCCTGATCGGCACCCCGACATTACGGCTGCGCGGCGATTATCTTGGTATTGTTACCATTGGTTTTTCAGAAATTATTCGAATTTTCTTTATTAATTTTGGACCAACTGGTGGTGCAGCTGGTTTAAAAGGGATTACCAGACTGGTTAATTTTCATAATGTATTCTGGATCACAATCATCATTGTTCTACTGATTTTTACATTGGGACGATCCAAGCAGGGACGTGCAATTATTTCGATTAGAGAAGATGAGATTGCTTCTGAAGCAGCCGGAATTCCAACAACACGATATAAGGTACTGGCGTTTTCACTGGCAGCATTTTTTGCCGGAATTGGTGGTGCTTTGTATGCCCACTACCAATCATTTCTGGAACCCAGTAAGTTTGGCTTTATGTTTTCAATTGAAATGTTTGTAATTGTTGTTTTAGGCGGGCTAGGAAGTTTAACCGGTTCGATCATTTCAGCAATTGTTTTAACAGTGCTACCCGAAATGCTTAGAACCTTCTCCGAATATCGGTTGCTGGTTTATTCGTTGGTGCTGATTATTATGATGATTTTTAGACCCCAGGGAATTTTTGGACGATCGGAATTCTCGCTAACGGCCTTCATTGAATCTCTGATCCAACGTAAAAATGTCAAGAATTCCACTGACGGAGGTGAAGTATCATGACCGTTTTATCAGCAAAAAATATAACCATGCAATTTGGTGGCTTGACCGCGGTTGATCAGTTCAACCTGGAGTTAGATGCTAATGAATTGGTTGGATTAATCGGACCTAATGGGGCAGGAAAAACGACCATTTTTAATATGCTCACCGGAGTTTATGTACCAACCATGGGCGAAATTATGCTAAATAGCCAAAGTATTATAAAAAAAATGCCCCACGAAATTGTCAAACTGGGAGCAAGCCGAACCTTTCAGAACATTCGCCTTTTTAAAGATTTGACAGCGGTTGAAAATGTCAAAATAGCTTATCATAATTTTATCGATTATAACATGGTTCAGGGTATGTTCAGAACAAAAAAATTCTGGGATCAAGAAAAGAAGGCTCAGGAAGAATGCATGAAACTTCTGGACATTTTTGATATGGGCGAGTATGCTGATACGCTGGCAAAAAACCTCCCCTATGGACAGCAGCGAAAACTTGAAATCGCCAGAGCGCTGGCTTCTGACCCTAAAGTACTGATGCTGGATGAACCGGCGGCGGGAATGAACCCCAATGAAACGGCCGAACTGATGGAAACCATCCACTTTATCAGAAATAAGTTTGATATTACAGTGTTGCTGATTGAACATGACATGAAATTGGTAATGGGGATTTGTGAACGGATCATTGTAGTGGATTATGGCAAAACGATTGCAGAAGGCACTCCGGATGAAATCAAGAATAATCCTGAAGTCATTCGTGCTTATTTAGGAGATTAGGAGGCCGCAGATGCTTAAAGTAAAAGATTTGAATGTACATTATGGAAAAATTCATGCCATTAAAGGCATTAGCTTCGAGGTGAACAAGGGTGAGATTGTTACCCTTATCGGAGCTAACGGCGCCGGAAAAACGACCATTCTCCAGACTATTTCAGGGCTCTTAAAACCGAGTGAAGGGATGATCTCCTTTGAGGGCGAGAATCTTAACAAGGTGCCAGCCCATCAGATACCGGTTATGGGAATTGCCCATGTTCCCGAAGGACGACGAATTTTTGCCGAAATGACGGTTTTCGAAAATCTTCAAATGGGTGCTTATATCAGAAATGATAAGCTTCAGATTCAGGAAGACATGGAAAAAATATTTCTTAATTTTCCTCGGTTAAAAGAACGAGTCAAACAAATTGCCGGAACCTTAAGTGGTGGTGAACAGCAAATGCTGGCGATGGGACGGGCTTTGATGACGCGGCCTAAGCTGATTCTGTTGGATGAACCATCGATGGGACTGGCTCCGCTGCTGGTTGATGAGATTTTTAATATGATCCAAACCGTTAACGATGCGGGCACCACGGTCTTGCTGGTCGAACAGAACGCCAACAAAGCTTTACATATTGCCAACCGCGCCTATGTTCTGGAAACCGGATATGTTAAACTTTCCGGTAATGCCAGAGATTTGCTGGTTAACCCGGAAGTTCAACAAGCATATTTAGGTGGGTGACTAAAAAGCTGTCTCAATCGAGGCAGTTTTTTAATGGAACTGCTATCTTTGCTAAATTTGACTGCATACACTCAAAACTTTTCTTAAACACCGTAATTTTCGTCCTTGATATGAAAATATACCTATGATATACTGTTAAAATTGAATGTGAATACAATTTATAGTGAAAGATACGGAGGATAACATGAGTACTACAGTAGAAAGTATTGAAAAAAATATCGCAACCCTGAAGATCGAAATTAGTCCGGAGGAATACTCAAAGGCTGTTAAAAAGTCCTATGATAAAAATAAAAAACGTTTTTCGGTTCCAGGATTCAGAAAAGGAAAAGCGCCTAAACAGGTAATCGAATCCTACTATGGAAAAAATGTCTTTATGGAAGATGCTATTGACTTTGCATTTGCCCCAGCTTATACAAGTGCTTTGGAAGAAACAGAAATTAAACCAGTGACCCGTCCAGATCTTGAAAATATTGAAAAGATCAGCGAAGAAGAAGGAGCAACCTTTATTGTTAAAGTCGGGGTTAAACCTGAGATTAAATTAGGCGAATATAAAGGTGCTGAAATTGACTCTTTAGAAGCGGTTATTAGCGCAGAAGAAATAGCTGAAGAGTTAGCTAAAACTCAGGATCAAAATGCCCGACTGATCACGTTAGAAAGTGGCGAAGTAAAAGATGGTGCGACAGTCACCATTGATTATGAAGGATTCTTAAATGATGAACCTTTTGCTGGTGGAAAAGGTACAGATTATGATCTGGTTATCGGCAGTGGAACCTTTATACCGGGATTTGAAGAGCAACTAATCGGGGCAAAAATCGGTCAAGAAGCAACGGTTAATGTGAGCTTCCCGGACGAATACCATGCTGAAAACCTTAAAGGTCAAGCAGTGGTATTTAAAGTTACCGTTAAAGGAATCAAAGAAAAAGAATTACCAGAATTAGACGACGATTTTGCTAAAGATACCAGTGAATTTGACACCTTGGATGAACTGAAAGCTGATGTGGAGGCACGTTTAAAAGATGCGAAAACAGCTGAATTAAGAAAAGCAGCTGAAATTGCAGTAGTAAATTTCGCGGTCGAAAATGCCGAAATTGATGTACCATATTTAATGATTGAAGAAGAAGTGGATAATAATTTACAGAACTTCGAATCACAGATGAAACAACAGGGAATTTCGTTAGAAGATTATTTTAAATTTACCAATGTCAACCGCGATGAGTTCAGAGACAACCTCAAAGAAGATGCAGAAAGAAATATTAAGACTGAGTTAGTTCTTTCGAAAATCGGTGAAATGGAAGCATTAGAAGCGACCGAAGAAGAAGTTGATGAAGAAATCAAAGTGTTTGCTGATGCTTATGGTCACGATTTTGAAGAATATAAAAAAGGACTTCAGGAAAGAATGTTAGACTATATCAAAGCAAATATTATCAGAAGAAAGACAGTTGAAATGCTCGTAGATGCGGCCATTACAAATGTATCTGAGTAATAAATAAGAAAGCAGGAAAGTGTATTCATGCTAACAAGTAAAATAACACAATCGTTAATTTCTAATAACCTAGTGCCGATGGTCGTCGAACAAACAGGCCGGGGAGAACGATCGTACGATTTGTTTTCAAGGTTGTTAAAAGAACGAATCATCTTTTTAAATGGCGAAATAAACGAAAATCTTTCGTCACTGATTGTTGGTCAATTGATTTTCTTAGAAGCAGATAATGCTGAAAAAGATATTCAGATCTACATCAACAGTCCTGGTGGATCAGTTACTGCTGGCCTTGCCATCTACGACACAATGAATTATATCCGTTGTAATGTGTCCACCATTTGTGTGGGCATGGCGGCATCGATGGGTGCGTTTTTATTGGCTGCTGGTGAAAAGGGCAAACGCTTTTCCCTACCAAATAGTGAAATTATGATTCATCAGCCCTTGGGCGGCGCCCAGGGACAAAGCACAGATGTCGAGATTTATGCGAAACGTCTGATCAAAACACGAGAGAAATTGAATTTAATTCTTAGCGAACGGACCGGGCAACCCCTGGAAACTATTGCTAAAGATACTGATCGCGATAATTTTATGGATCCTGACGAAGCGAAGGCCTACGGATTGATTGATGAGATCATTGTGTCGAGATAGGAGGCTTAAAAATGGCAAGAAAAGAAGACAGCATCGAAAATGCACGGTGTTCCTTTTGTGGTAAAAGCCAATCTCAGGTAAGACGAATGGTTGCAGGGCCGGGGGTTTATATTTGCAACGAATGTATTGAGCTCTGTGAAGAAATTATGGATGTGGAAAGCATGCCAGAGGAGATTGTCTTCGACGACGTCCCCAAACCGAAAGAGATCAAGCAAAAATTAAGCGAGTATGTGATTGCCCAGAACCGTGCTAAGCGCGCTCTTGCTGTGGCCGTTTACAATCATTACAAACGGATTACAGCCATGGATGAAAGTGATGCTGAAGTTGAATTACAGAAAAGCAATATCCTCTTAATTGGACCAACAGGATCAGGAAAAACCCTTTTAGCCCAAACTTTGGCTCGGGTTTTAAATGTTCCCTTTGCAATTGCTGATGCCACCTCATTAACAGAAGCCGGCTATGTCGGTGAAGATGTTGAGAACATTCTATTAAAACTCCTTCAGGCTGCTAATTTTGATGTAGCCAAGGCTGAAAAAGGCATCATTTACATCGATGAAATAGACAAGATTGCCAGAAAAGGTGATAATCCATCGATTACCCGAGACGTCAGCGGCGAAGGTGTTCAACAAGCTCTGCTAAAAATTCTGGAAGGAACAGTGGCCAATGTACCACCCCAGGGGGGGCGTAAACATCCCCATCAAGATTTCATTCAGATAAACACTAATAATATTCTATTTGTTTGTGGTGGAGCATTTGACGGTATGGATAAAGTGATTGAACAGCGAACCGAAAACAGCTCAATGGGTTTTGGTGCCGACATTCGCAGCTCTAAAGAAAAAATCGAAGACGATAACCTCAGTTCCGTTACTCCCCAGGATTTGTTGAAGTATGGTCTGATACCTGAGTTTATTGGTCGAATTCCAGTAATTGCTTCACTTGAACACCTCGATGAAGAAGCGCTGATTCAAATACTGACCGAACCACGAAATGCATTGGTAAAACAATATATAAAAATGTTTAGAATCGAAGGGGTCGAGTTGGAATTCCATCAGGATGCTCTGGTGGCGATTGCTAAGAAAGCAATGGACACGAAAACTGGTGCCAGAGGTCTACGGGGGATCATTGAGAATATTATGCTAGACATTATGTTTGAAGTGCCCTCAAATGAAAACATCGAAAAAGTAATTATCACCAAAGAAGTCGTTGAAAAACAAGTTGAGCCGATTATGATTTTAGGACAAAAAAGTAACAGCAAAAAGAAAAAGAATGATGTAGTATCTTAGATTTATTATATGGCCGTTCAAAAGACCAACTACTCTTTGGTATTTTATACCGTGTATTTGAAATTTTGTGCGGCTTTTTTAAGAGTAAGGGTATATCAAAGATAGGCAGTAAATGAATGATAAAAAAGTGCCATTCTTAATACGAGAGGTAAGGAGTTGATTAATTTGAGTATCGAGAAAAAAGAAATTCCAGAAGAAAACATCGACCATATCGGAATGACTGAACCAGAATTATTTGTTCAGGAAAAAGAAACCTTACCACTAATACCCCTACGGGGAATGAGTGTGTTTCCAGGGATGGTCGTTCATTTTGATGTTGGTCGCGAAAAGTCGGTTAAGGCTTTGGAAGCTGCGATGGAACGTGATCAAATGGCTTTTTTGGTCACTCAAAAAGAAGTCATCAAAGAAGATATCAATCCCGACGATTTTTATAATATTGGGTGTCGAGTCAAGGTCAAGCAATTACTTAAAATGCCGGACAATCTCGTCAGGGTTTTAGTAGAAGTTCAAGAAAGACGCGAAATCATTGAGTTTGAGAGCCTCGATCCCTACTTTCGGGTCACCACTAGACCGGTTCGTTCGGTTTACTTCGATACAAAAGAAAATCGTACATTAGTCCGAATGATACGGGAATCTTTTGCCAATTATATGAATGTTACCCGGAAGGTTGCCACCGATCTGATTCTGGCGATGGATTCCTTGGATGATCCCGACCAACTAATTGACATTATCGGCGCTAATTTATTCCTTGATCTCGAAGACAGTCAACGGTTGATCCAGGAAACTGACGTCAATAAACGACTAGTGTTGACTTATGAGATATTAGTCGAAGAAGTCGAAATGATTAAAATTGAACACAATATCGACGAAAAAGTACGAAGTGAAATGTATAAGCACCAGCGCGAGTATTATTTGCGGGAACAGATAAAAGTGATTCAAAGTGAATTAGGTGAAGGCGACGTTCAAAATGAACTCGATGTTTATCGTGAACGACTGGCGGCGCTGGAAGTTCAGGATGAAATCCGGGATAAGGTTCTAGGAGAACTTAACCGACTAAATAAGGTGCCCCAGGGTTCTTCTGAAGCAGGATTAATCCAGACCTATGTGGAATGGATATTGGATCTTCCCTGGAATACATTGACGGAAGAAACCATCGATGTTTCAATTGCCAGAAAAATATTGGATGAAGACCATTATGCTTTAAAAAAGGTCAAAGAGCGAATTCTTGAATATATTTCAGTGCTTCAGCTTTCAAATAGCCTGAAATCTCCGATTATCTGTTTGGTGGGACCACCGGGTGTAGGAAAAACATCGATTGCAAAATCCATCGCTCGGGCACTAAACCGTGAATATGTCAGGATGTCATTGGGTGGAATGCGCGATGAAGCTGAAATCAGAGGTCATCGACGCACCTATATCGGAGCTATCCCGGGACGGATTCTTTATAACATTAAAAAATGCGGAACCCGAAATCCGCTGTTTTTACTGGATGAAATTGACAAACTGGGACAGGACTTTAATGGCGACCCGGCATCGGCGCTACTAGAAGTGTTGGATCCGGAACAGAATAATACCTTTACCGATCACTATCTGGAATTGCCATTTGATTTGTCTCAGGTACTTTTCTTAACAACTGCCAATTCGTTATCAAGTATTCCCAGACCGTTACTGGATCGTATGGAAATCATTGACGTCAATGGCTATGTTGAAAGTGAAAAAGTGGAAATCGCGCAGCGTTATCTGATACCAAAACAATTAGAAATTCATGGCTTAAAAAAATCAACCTGTAAATTTAGTGAAGCAGTGATTAAGAACACCATCGAATACTATACCCGAGAGTCAGGAGTCCGAGAACTGGAACGAAAAATTGCCCAGATTTGTCGGGTAGCTGCCAAAGAAATTGTTGAACACAAGAAAAAGAGTATCAGCATTACCCAAAAGAACCTGGAAAAGTTCTTAGGGAAGCATCGTTATTCTTTTGATACTGTCGGTGATAAAAAAGAAGTGGGGTTGGTCAATGGCTTGGCCTGGACACCGGTTGGCGGCGATACCCTGCAAATTGAAGTGATTGTTGTCGACGGGACTGGAAAGATTGAAATAACCGGTCAACTGGGTGATGTGATGAAAGAATCAGTCAAAGCGGGGATCAGTTATATTCGTTCTCAGGCAGCTGTGCTGGGGATCGAGTCTGATTTTTACTCAAAAAAAGATATTCATCTCCATGTCCCAGAAGGTGCAGTCCCCAAGGATGGACCTTCGGCCGGGATCACCGTTACAACGGCGCTGATTTCATCACTGACCAATATGCCGGTACCGCAAAATCTGGCAATGACCGGAGAAATAACGCTTAGTGGTCGGGTGTTACCGATCGGTGGACTACGCGAAAAACTGACGGCA
Organism: uncultured Acetobacterium sp.; assembly: GCF_927416815.1. NCBI lineage: Bacteria > Bacillati > Bacillota > Clostridia > Eubacteriales > Eubacteriaceae > Acetobacterium > uncultured Acetobacterium sp. Next base: position 9,416 of record NZ_CAKMJU010000105.1, read on the forward strand.
GCCCATCGCGCCGGTATCAAAGAAATTATTTTACCAAAAGAAAATGAAAAAGATCTGGAAGATGTTCCAAATGTAGTTTTGGAGGCTTTACATATTCAGTCTGTTTCAAAAATGAGCGAGGTCACCCAAATCGTCTTTAAACAGCTACAGTAAGGTAGATTGACCAAACTCCCAGGAAATGGAGAAAGTAATGAAAGTAATAAAAGCAGAGATTGTCATTAGTGCTGTAGCGGAAGCTCAGTACCCTGATGACAATCTGCCAGAGATAGTATTACTAGGGCGCTCAAATGTGGGTAAGTCAACCTTTGTTAATACCCTGATTGAACGTCGCAGTCTGGCACGAACCAGTTCGCAACCGGGAAAGACCCAGACGATGAACTTCTATCGGATCAATGATCTGTTTCATTTTGTCGATATGCCCGGATATGGCTATGCCAAAGCATCGAAAACGGAACGTGAAAAATGGGGAAAAATGATTGAAAAGTACCTCAGAAATCGCGAAAACGTGGTGATGATTTTCCAGCTCATTGATTCCCGTCACGATCCTTCTGAAGATGATCTGCTGATGTATGAATGGTTGGTACATTATGGTCTTAATCCGATGATTATTGGCACCAAGGCGGATAAAATTTCAAAAACCAATCAGAAAAAATCGCTCAACCGGATTGCTAAAGCACTAAACCTGAGAGATTCACGGGAAGTGATTCTTTTTTCAGCAGAAACAAAGCTGGGTAAAGAAGAAGTATGGGAGCATATTGAAAAGATCTTAAAATAAAAAAGGGCTTCCTATCATCAGGAAGCTTTTTCCAGTTTCACAGCGGTTTTTGAAAGAGAGAGAGCATGACTGAAGAAAAATTTCGTAGACTGGCTGAACAATCAGGAATTGATCTGATTGGCTTTTTTTCGGTGGAGCCGCTGAAGGAATGTCTGCCCAATCTGATCAAGCGCCACCAGGCAGGATTATCGACTGGTTTAGAGGGTGGGGAACCCGAGCAAAGAATTGATTACCGCAGAGTGTTTCCATCTGCAAAAACGGGGATCGCCATTGGTGTCAGCAACTTTCAGGCCATTGCGGCAGTCGTCGATGATCAGCTGCGTGGCCAGTTTGCTTCGGTTTCCTGGGGCGAGGATTATCATCAGGTACTGAGGCGAAAAATGATTGAACTGATGGAAACCGTTAATGACGAAAATCAAAGAATGAGAGAATTGCCGATCAATTACCAGGTGTTTGTTGATAACAGTCCGCTAGTTGATCGCGGTTCGGCATACCGGGCCGGCTTGGGATTTTTTGGCAAAAACAACTGCCTGATCAATCATCAATTGGGCTCATTTTTCTTTATCGGGCAGATTTTGATCGACTCAGAGATTACTTATACCCAGCCTCAATTGGTTGAAAATGGCTGTGGTACTTGCCGCCGCTGTCTGGATGCTTGTCCTAATCAGGCGCTTGGTGAAGGGTATAGTCTGGATCCGTCAAAATGCATTTCATATCTTACTCAAAAAAAATCCCTATCACCTGCTGAAGAAGCCAGGATTAGTATCTATCTTTATGGCTGCGACCTCTGTCAACTGGCGTGTCCTTATAACCAGGATCTAAAAAAAACTCCGGAGCAAGCCTTTTGGATAGATGCCGAGACCGCTTCACCACGGCTGTTGGATATTCTGGCACTGACAAACAAAAGTTTCAAAATCCGCTATCGACAAACATCAAGTGGTTGGCGGGGAAAGAAAAATCTTTTGCGAAATGCCCAATTAATCATCAAAAATAAAATAATACATGATTAATCGAAGATTAAGTGCTATAATATCAGAGTTAATGAACTTTTTTTATTTATTTTAATTAAACATGGAGGAAAAATGATACGAGATCGCTTTGCACCGAGCCCAACTGGAAATGTTCATGTTGGAAGCCTACGGACAGCACTGTATAACTATTTATATGCGAAAAAAATGGGCGGAGAATTTTTGCTCCGTCTTGAGGATACCGATCAGACCCGGCTAGAACAGGGCGCTGTCGACAATTTGCTGGATGCACTGAACATGACTGGTGTAATCCCGGATGAAGGCTTAATAAAAGAGAATCACAATATTGTTCAAAAAGGTCAGCATGGTCCTTATATTCAGTCACAGCGGCTGGATATCTATAAGCAATACATTGAGATGCTTCTTAATCAGGGACAGGCTTATTATTGTTTCTGTAGCAAAGAGCGGCTCGAAGAGGTCAGAAATGAGCAAAAAGATAAGGGTGAAACCCCTAAATACGATGGAAAATGTCGTTCGCTGACGAAGGATGAAATTGCAGAGAATATTGCCGCGGGATTGCCCCATACCGTCCGATTAAAGTTGCCGGAAAACCATGTGATCAGTTTTGATGATCTGGTTCGGGGTGCCATTGAGATGAATACCAACGATTTAGATGATCAGGTGCTATTAAAAGCAGATGGATTTCCAACCTACCACATGGCGGTAGTTGTTGATGATCATCTGATGGCGATTACCCACGTCATTCGAGGGGAAGAATGGCTACCATCGACACCAAAACACGTGTACCTTTATGAATGTTTTGGATGGGAGTCTCCAAAGTTTGTTCATTTGCCCAATATCTTGAATGATGACCGTAAAAAGCTTAGCAAACGTCAGGGCGACGTATCAGTAGGCGACTTTCTGGCAAAGGGTTATTTACCGGAAGCTTTAGTCAATTTCTTAGCGCTTCTAGGCTGGAGTCCAGAGAATCAGCAGGAAATATTTTCGATGGCGGAATTGATCGAGGCCTTTGACCTTACCCGGATTAATAAATCCGGAGCTGTTTTTGATCGGGCTAAACTTAACTGGATGAATGCCCATTATATTAAAGAAATGCCAATTGAAAACTTGGTTAATCACCTGACCCCGTTCTTGGTAAATGCTAGGGTAATAACCGAACAAGAAATTTCCGCAAAACAGGAATGGTTATCCAAAATTGCCGAGATTTTAAGAGATCGGATTGAATTCTTTGCCCAGGCGCCACAGGAACTTGAAATGATCTTAAAAAGTGACTTTATTATTGAGGATCAGGAAGCATTGGCATTGCTCCATGAAGAGTCCTCAAAGCGCCTCTATCAGGCGCTTACAACTAAGATCGAGGCGACTGAAGTATTAGATGCCGCCCGGGGGAAAGCGATCCTCAAAGAAATACAAAAAGAAGAAAAAATCAAAGGCAAAATGCTCTTTATGCCAAGCCGGATCATGATCACCGGGGAAATGCATGGACCGGATCTGACATTAATTATGGATGTGCTGGGTAAAGATGAGGTTTTAAACCGGATCAAATCAGTGGCATCGATTATGCAATTATAAATAAAGACAAGGAGGAAAGTACATGAGTAAGCAAAAATCAAATAGTAAAACAAAAAGCGGCATTCAATTGATCCTGATTACGCTGTTTATTGCGTTAGTGGGTTATGTACTCTTTAGTGGGGTGTCAGTAGGTGTTTATGACATCGGTAATGTGAGCAATAATATCAACTACGGCTTGGATTTAACAGGTGGGGTAAATGTGGTTCTAGAAGCCGAGGCAACCGACGATGACCCAGTTACAGCTGAAAAAATTGAATCAGCGATGCTGACCATTCGCCAGCGAATTGATAGCCTGGGTGTTTCGGAACCGACCATCACTAAACAGGGTGATAACCGGATCCGGGTTTCGATTCCATCGGTTAGTGATCAGGAAGAAGCGCTAACGCTGATTGGCAAGACAGCCCAGCTAGAATTTGTTGGTCCGGATGGCACTGTTATTCTGACCGGTAAAGATGTGGTCGATTCAAAAGGCGTAATGCAGACAGACAGCTCAGGTTTGGAAAAAGCGGTAGTTACTTTGAAATTTAGTGAAGAAGGTACCAAGTTTTTTGCTGACGCCACCGAAAAATATATTGGACAGGCGATTCAGATCAAATTGGATGACGAAATTATTTCATCGCCAACCGTCAACGTCGCAATCACTACCGGAGAAGCGGTGATTGAAGGGATTGGTAATATCGAAGAAGCGGGTAATCTGGCTTCGCTTATTCGCGGCGGTGCCTTACCAGTCAAACTGGTGCCGATTGAAGTAAGAACCGTGGGACCTACACTAGGTCAGAATTCTTTGGATAAAAGTATTTATGCTGGAATGATCGGGATTGGTCTGGTGCTCATCTTTATGCTGATTTTTTACCGCGGGCTGGGAATCATTGCTGACTTGGCACTGATTATCTTTATCATAATTTTTATGATCATTCTAACAGCACTCAACGTCACCCTGACGCTTCCGGGTATTGCCGGACTGATCCTTACTATAGGGATGGCGGTTGATGCCAATGTCATTATTTTTGAGCGCATTAAAGAAGAAGCGCGGTTAGGAAAATCATTGCTGACAGCGATTGATAATGGCTTTTCGAGAGCCTTCAAAACGATCCTGGATTCAAATGTCACCACCTTGATTGCTGGTTTTGTGCTCTTCTTTTTAGGCAGTGGCAGTGTCCAGGGATTTGCGGTTACCTTGATTTTAGGAATTCTTGTGAGTATGTTCACCGCTGTTGTCATTACCAAACAACTGATTATTTTACTAGTAAAAACGGAATTGTTTAAGAGCAATACCTTTTACGGAATATAGAAAGGAGACCATAATGAAAAAGAACATTCAAATTGTAGAAAAAAGCAAAATATGGTTTGCCTTTTCATTGATTCTTATTGCCATCAGTATCGGCTCTTTGTTTATTAATGGACTAAATTTTGGGATCGACTTTATTGGTGGAACCATTGTCACCATTGAACTGAACACTCCATTTGAAACCAGTGACGCCAAGGCCTTGATTGAAGAGTATGATTCCAGCGCAGATGTAACCTATGCTGGAGAAGCAAAAACCCAGGTAATTATTTCTACCAAAAAAGACTTGTCAACCGATGATCGACAGGCGCTATTTGCTAAATTTCAGGAAAAATACAATTTAGAAGATACCGACCTGTTATCTATTGATACGGTTAGTCCATCAATCGGTGCGGAAATGGCCAACAGTGCCATGATCGCGGCCGTTGTCGCGGTTTTACTGATGCTGGTGTATATCACCTTCCGCTTCGAATTTATGTTTGGTTTGGCAGCTGTTGTTGCCTTGATCAATGACTTGATCATTGTTTTAGGTGTTTATTCGATCTTTCAAATTCAAGTCAATTCCCCGTTAATTGCAGCTTTATTAACGATACTGGGATATTCGATCAATGATACCATTGTCGTCTTCGATCGAATTCGTGAAAATCGTCCCAAATTTGGCAAATATGAATTTGCCAGTTTAGTCGATACTAGTGTTTCGCAAACCCTACGACGAAGTATCAATACGTCCTTTACCACCTTGTTGGCAATCGGCGCCCTATATGTTTTTGGGGTACCAGCAGTACAGGATTTTGCTCTGCCCTTAATGGTAGGGATTGTCTGCGGAACCTATTCTTCGATTTTTGTTGCCGGTACGCTTTGGTGTAAGATTAAAGAATTTCAGGTTAGCAAAAGAACTGTCGTCAAAAATTAAGCTGAGTTAATGAAATAAAAAAGTAACAAACGATTGGCGTCAAGGAGGCAACTCCCTGACGCTTTCGTTTTAAGGTATCAAACGCTAAGAGCATACTAAAGTCTATCAATAATTTGATCTTGAGGTGAATATGTCAGCCAATACGAAATGGATATTAAGAAGAAACAAAAATAGTCATTTAAGTAAATCTGAATATCAAAGTTTAAAAAACCAAATGACAGGCGAGCTTAAATTAGGGAGTCGGACGGCTGAAATACTAATCAACCGCGGGCTGACTTCGGTTGTCGAAACGCAGCGTTATCTCAATCCCACGCTAAATGATCTTCATGATCCCTTTCTCTTTGATGATATGAATAAAGTAGTGGATCGGATCGCAAAAGCAAAGGAGTCAAGCGAAAAAATATGTCTCTATGGTGACTATGATGCTGATGGAACCACCGGGGTATCGATCCTGCTCAATTTTCTCAAAAGCAACGGATTTGATGTATCATATTTTATTCCTAATCGACTGATCACCGGCTATGGCCTCCACGTTGATCCCTTGTTGGAAATAATTAATCGGGGGGTGGGGTTGCTGATTACTGTCGATAATGGCATTTCTGCTAATGAGCAAATAGATTTCTGCAATTTGCACAATCTGGATGTGATTGTTACCGACCATCACGAGTGTCACGGGAATCTTCCGGCCGCCTTTGGAATTATTAATCCCAAATTACCGGGTTCAAGCTATCCGTTTAAGGAATTATGCGGTGCTGGCGTGGCCTTTAAACTGATTCAAGCATTAAGCATTCGCTTGAGGCTTAATTATGATCTGCAGAGTGCGGTGGAATGCGTGGCCTTAGCGACAGTAGCTGATCTGGTTCCGCTGCAAAACGAGAATCGAAGTTTGGTTTCGCTAGGGCTAGAGTATCTTAACGCTGATCCTCGAAATCCTGGCATTCGGGCATTAATTGAAGTCAGTGAGCTGACACAGTTAAAGGCCTGGCATTTTGGATTTGTGCTGGGACCGAAAATTAATGCAGCCGGGCGGTTAGGCGAAGCAGATCGGATTGTTGATTTACTAACCGGATCAGATTCGCTAAAACTGAGGGAATTGGCAGAGTTCTTAAGTGAAGAAAATCGCAAGCGTCAGGATCTGGAATCTGATATTTTAACGGATGCCTTGGCTCAGGTTGAATCGCAAGAGCTATTTAAGGATGACATCATTATTGTAGCGGGGGAAAACTGGCACTCCGGAGTGATTGGTATTGTAGCCAGCCGCATCCAGGAGAAATACTATCGACCGGTGATCGTTATTAGTGTTGCCGAAGAAGTCGGTAAGGCGTCCTGTCGAAGCATTGAAGGATTTAATATTTTTGAGGCGCTTAAATCCTGTGGTGAGTATTTCAGCAGTTACGGCGGTCACGAGCAAGCCGCTGGTTTTAGCGTCAAAGCTGAAAATATTGACACAATAACAGAAAAAATAAAAAATTATGGAGAGACCGTCGGAATAAAAAAACATTTGATTAAAAAAATTCCCTACGATGCGATTATCGAATCAAGAGAAGTCACCTGGGAACTTTTTAATGATTGTTCTGATTTTGAGCCCTGCGGCATCGGTAACCCCGGGGTACAGTTTGTCATAAACAATCCCGAGATCGTTTCAATGGGAACCATGGGGAAGGACAACAACCATCTGCGTCTGAGTTTAAAAAGTGATCTCAGAGGAGTCGCTTTTGGGTTTGGCGATTTTTATAATGGCCAATCAGAATTGGCAGCAAATGGTTATCAGGGAGTGGAATTGCTATGCCGTTTGGATGCCAATGAATATCGGGGCGATAAAACCCTGCAATTACTAATTAAAGATATCCGGCAGAATCCCATTTGGGATTCTGAGACGGCCATGTTTTTGGTAAAAGCAATTGTCCGATCAGAAAATCCAAAGCAAGAAATTGATTTAGTAACTCATGACATAAATCCCGGCGACCTGTGTTTGTTGCGGGATACCATCAAAGATGTTTACGTTCTGCTCAACAACTCAAGAACGAGTGGGATACCGATTCAGTTGGGAAAAAAAATAGCTATTTCACCATTTCATTTTCTGATGGCATGCGAAACATTAAGGGAAGCTGGCTTGATTGCCTACAGAGTTAAGAATGGCTTGGTTTTTTCCAAAATAATAGAAACAAGGGAAAAAAAGGATATTCAAAACACGAAACTAATGATAAAATTAGGAAAAATGATTAGTGAATGATAAGGGAGATTTAAAATGGATCTAAAAGAAAATATTGGTATTTATGAAGATTTTCCAAAAGCAGGCATCAGCTTTAAGGATATTAATAGCCTGATTTTAAACCCCAAGGCGTTTTCGTATGTCATCGACGAAATGACAAAGGTTGCCAAAGCCCTAGATGCAAATATTGTCGTTATTCCAGAGGCGCGAGGCTATATTTTTGGAACCCCATTGGCTTATTTACTCGGAGCAGGATTGGTACCAATAAGAAAACCTGGTAAATTACCGGGTGAAGTTTCTTCAGAAGCCTATGACCTGGAGTATGGGTCAAATATTGTCGAGATACAAAAAAATGCGATCAAACCGGGAGATCGGATTATTATTGTCGATGATTTATTAGCCACCGGGGGAACCGTGATGGCTGCTACCAAACTGATTGAAAATCTGGGTGGGGAAATATCAGGGATTATTACGCTGATTGAACTCACTGAATTAGGCGGCCGAGAGCTACTTAAAAACTATTTTGTACACTCGATTGTGACCTACCCCTACTAAAAAGCACTCATTAATTAAAAAGGCAGAAACGATATGGATAATGACGCAGTAAGAGGAAAAATTGACAATGTAATAAACCTGGTAAAAGCAAATAATCCAGATGCTGAAACGGAGATGATCGATAAGGCTTATGACCTGGCAAGGGAAGCCCATAAGGATCAGAAACGTCTGTCTGGAGAGGACTATGTAATTCATCCGGTTTCTGTTGCTTACATTTTAGCAGAAATGCAAATGGACACAGAAACAATTGTTGCTGCCATTTTACATGATGTAATTGAAGACACCATCTATTCCTACGATTATATCAAGGAAGAGTTTAATGAAAATATCGCAGATCTAGTCGAAGGGGTCACAAAAATTGGACGGATTGGCTTTCAATCAAAAGAAGAAAGTCAGGCTGAAAATCTTCGAAAAATGATTTTGGCAATGTCTAAAGATATTCGCGTGATCTTAATCAAGCTGGTTGACCGGTTGCATAACATGCGAACCCTGGAATACATGCGCGAAGCCAAGCAGTTTGAAAAAGCCAAAGAGACGCTCGATATTTATGCACCGCTGGCCAATCGACTGGGAATTTCTACAATTAAGTGGGAACTGGAAGATCTGGCTCTGAAATATCTGGATCCGGATGGATATTATGATTTAGTTCAGAAAATAAAAATCAAGAAAAGCGCTCGGGAAGCTTATATTGCCGACGTGATTGATGTTTTGTCCAAAGAAATTGATAAAGTCGGCACCCATGCTGAAATATATGGACGATCAAAGCATTTTTACAGTATCTACCGAAAAATGAAAAGTCAGAATCGCAGCTTTGATGAAATCTACGATTTAATCGCAGTCCGGGTTATTGTGGATTCCTTAAAAGATTGTTACGGGGTGCTAGGGGTGGTGCATTCGCAATGGACACCAATTCCCGGACGCTTCAAAGATTATATCGCGATGCCCAAACCCAACCTTTACCAGTCGATTCATACTACGGTTATGGGCCCCAAAGGAGAACCCTTTGAAATCCAGATTCGCACCAGAGAAATGCATGAAACGGCAGAGTATGGGATTGCGGCGCACTGGAAGTATAAAGAAGGGCGAATGGATGCCAAGGATAATAAGTATGAAGTTCAGATGTCCTGGCTACGCCAAATGCTTGAACTGCAGCGGGACTCTGAAGATGCTGGTGAATTGGTGGAAACCATTAAAGTCGATCTACTCAACGAAGAGGTCTATGTCTTTTCACCCAAAGGGACGGTAGTTCCGCTACCAGCCGGATCGTGTCCACTGGACTTTGCCTACCGGATTCATAGTGATATCGGAAACTCTTGTGTCGGTGCCCGGGTAAATAATAAAATTGTGCCTCTGAACAGTCCCTTAAAGAGTGGCGATATTGTTGAAGTTATGACATCCAAGAATTCCAACGGCCCCAGCCGGGACTGGCTGACCTTTGTTAAAAGTGCTCATGCCCGCAATAAGATTAAGCAGTACTTCAAAAAAGAAGAAAAAGATGAAAATGTCCAAAAAGGCCGAAGCATTCTAGAACGGGAAATCAAACGGGAGGGATTACAGCACTCAAATTTATTAAATCTAAACAACTTAGAGCTGTTGGCTGAAAAGTGCAGCTACAAAAGCCTAAACGATTTCTACGCCGCTATTGGTTATAATGGGATAAAAATTGGTACAGTTTTTCAAAAGATGAGACTATTGTTTCCCAAGGAATTTCCGGAAGAAGTTGAAGAAATTGTTCTCAAAAAACCAACCAAGGATCCCAAGAAAACCAGCAGCACGGTGATCGTTGCCGGACACAACGAAATTGATGTCCATTTTGCTAAGTGCTGCAATCCAGTGCCTGGGGATAAAATCGTTGGTTATATTACAAAAGGACGGGGCATCTCGGTTCATCGAGCGGATTGTTCCAACGTTTTAAATCTTACCGATCCCAACCGGATTGTCGATGTGGAATGGAATAAATATAGTACCGGTTCATTTACCGCAGAAATTCACATCAAAGCCAGGGAATCCCCGGGCACGATCATTCAGATTTCAAAGACCTTTCTGGACATGGGAATCCCGGTGACAGCGCTGAATGCAAAAAATGAGAAAAATGAGTATGATTTCTTTTCGGCCACCCTTGAGGTAAAGAGCCGTCGAGAACTAAATTTACTGATAAAGAATTTGAATAAAATAAAAGAAATTACCCAGATTTACCGAGTGTAAGGAGACGTTATGCGGGCAGTGATACAGCGGGTATCCGCTTCAGAAGTGCGGATCAATAACGAGTCGGTGGGAAAAATTGCCCATGGACTCAATGTACTTCTCGGAATTAAGGAAGATGATACCGAAGCCGACATGGATTATATTATAAATAAGCTCATCAACCTGAGAATATTTGAAGATGATGAGGGCAAAATGAACCGCTCCATCCTTGATGTGGATGGGGAACTTTTGCTGGTTTCTCAATTTACCCTTTATGGTGACTGCCGTAAAGGGCGACGGCCCGGCTTTACCCGAAGTGGCTCAGTAGATCAAGCAGAAAAAAAATACGACGTTTTTATTGAAAAACTAAAAAACCAGCCAATCAAAAAAATTGAGACAGGGGTATTTCAAGCTGAAATGGAAGTTTTAATCGTCAATGATGGTCCGGTAACCTTGTTACTCGACAGTGAAAAGAATTTTTAGATAAATTAAGGGAGAACATATGCAAGTAATAAAAAAATCCCTGGGACAGATGGGAACAAACTGTTATCTGGTTTGGGATGAAAAAACGCTCGAAGCCGCGGTCATCGATCCTGGCTTTGAGGATCAGCGGATTAGTGATAGTATCAATGAAAATAAACTGAAGGTTAAATATATTTTACTGACACATGGTCATTTTGACCATCTCGGTGGGGTTAATCAGATTAGAAAGTTAACCGGTGCCAAGGTGCTTATTCATGAAAATGATGCCGATTGTCTGCTTGATCCGAGACGCAACCTTTCTGTTCTGGCAGGCATGTCGATGGTTTTAGAACCAGCTGATGGTTATTTAAAGGAAACCGAAACCGTTAGCTTAGGTGAGCTTGTTATTCGGGTGATCCATACACCAGGTCACTCAAAGGGCGGTATCTGTCTTCTGGCTGAGGATCAGCTTTTTGCTGGCGATACCCTTTTTAACACCTCTATTGGTCGAACAGATTTTGCCGATGGCGACTTAAACGAACTGCTAAATGAGATTGAAACAAAACTGTTTATCCTCGATGATGCAACCACTGTTTTGCCAGGACATGGTGAGAATACAACCATAGGGTATGAAAAAATGAACAATCCTTTTTTAAAGGGGCGTTTATAGGAGAATGGAATGAGAGTACTTCGTTTTGATTTGGAACGACCGGAGTTAGAGTATTATTTTCATGAATTATATCAAGCTTTCGATCCGGGGGTAAAAAACATCCTATTTGGCGAAGCAGATGGTGTATTATCTCAACGGAAGCTGGACAATGAACTGATTCTTACACTAGTATGGGAAGATGAAAAGACATTAACTCGGGCCTATCAATTCAATAAGAGTGATGAACCCCTTGAAAATAGTATTTACAAGGGGTTTCTTTATGATTTTTTATGTGAATACTTTGATAAACACTTGGAATGGGGAACATTAACAGGGATTAAACCGGTAAAAATGGTGCAAAATTACTTAAAGCTGGGTTGGTCTACGGCGAGAATCAGAAAAAGGTTCAGAGAATGCTATCGAGTCAGCAGTGATCGCACCGAGTTACTGATACGGATCGCAAAAAAACAGGCTGCTTTTATCCCAAGGGAGCTGGGGAGTGACGATATTCGCCGAATCAGTCTGTATGTCGGGATTCCCCTCTGTCCCTCAAAATGCGATTATTGCTCCTTTGTCTCTACTATTGTCGATAAAAAAGCTGAGAATCTGCAACAATACTTTGATCATCTCCTGATTGAAATACGGAAAACGGCAGAAATACTGAGAAGATATGATTTGCGAATTGATACCATGTACATCGGTGGCGGAACACCGACTGTATTAAGTGCCAGTCAATTAGAAAAGCTGATGTCAGCACTGGAAGAATCCTTTGATTTATCCCATCTCAGAGAATATACCTTAGAAGCCGGGCGACCAGAAACCATTAATCGCGATAAGCTGGAGGTTGCGAAAGCTCATGGCGTAGAGCGGATTTGTCTTAATCCCCAATCGATGAACGCTCAAACGCTAATGAATGTCGGAAGACCCTGGGAAGCAGGGTTGATCGAAAAACAGGTGGCAGAGATTAAATCATGCGCTTTTAAGACTTTGAATATGGATTTAATTGTGGGATTGGGAAATGAAACGTCGGAAGACTTTTTTAGATCCCTCGAAAGGGTAATAGCGTTGGAACCGGAAAATTTAACCATTCATAATTTGTCGATAAAAAAGGGCTCAAGAATAAAAGATCAAAATGGGATTGTTGTTGAAGATGGCTATGGCGAGGCCTTTTATCAGGCCGTAAAGAGCCGTTTAAGTCGTGTAGGTTTCGATCCCTATTATCTCTATCGCTTAAAATATACCAGAGATAACAGTGAAAATATTGGCTATGCCAAGCCAGGGCATGAAGGGATTTACAATATCCTGATGATGGCTGAATGTCAGTCTACCATCGGCATTGGCGCCGGTGCAACCGGAAATCTCTATGATCCGGTCACTAATAAGATTACCAAAGTGTTTACGGTTAAGGATATTAAGACTTATAATGAGCGGTTTGAGGAGATTGTGGAGAAGAAATGCAATGCTTATCGTCAATACTATCAGGGCGGAAAGAAATAGAAGCAATTTTTGCGATTTTTATCTATTGACAGCGCCGCGACATCTTCATTATAATATAAAGGTTAAGAAGATAAAATAATTACGTTATACATTGGAGGTAGAATGAATACTTATTATAGAAATACCATGTGTGGAGAGTTAACTGCAAGTGATGTTGATCAGGTCGTTGAACTGGCGGGTTGGGCGGATAATCGGCGAAATCTCGGCGGAGTCCTGTTTATTGATTTAAGAGACCGTTCTGGAAAAATTCAACTGGTTGTCAATGAAGAACGATCGGAAGTCTTTGAGATTGCTGAAAAGGTCAGAAATGAATATGTCTTATCGGTTAAAGGCAAGGTGGTCTTGCGAAGTCCGGAGAATGTTAATAAAAATATCCCGACTGGCGAAATCGAAGTCGAGATCATCGAAATTAAAATTCTGGATTCGTCGGAAACACCACCGATTTACATTGAGGATAACGATCAGACCAATGAAGCGGTGCGACTTAAATATCGGTACCTTGATCTGAGAAAACCAAAATACCAGAAAATTCTAAGAACGCGGCATCAGGCTGCTGCCATTGCCAGAAGTTTTCTAAATGAAAAAGGTTTTTTAGAAGTTGAAACGCCAATGCTGGCTAAACCGACCCCAGAAGGAGCCCGAGATTTTCTGGTCCCTTCCCGGGTACAAAAGGGTAAGTTCTTCGGTTTACCACAGTCACCTCAGCTTTACAAGCAGATCTTAATGATTTCAGGGGTAGACCGTTATTATCAAATTGCAAAATGTTTCCGAGACGAAGATTTAAGACAGGATCGTCAGCCGGAGTTTACCCAAATTGATATGGAGATGTCCTTTATTGATAAAGATGATATTATTGGTATCAACGAGGATATGATAGCTAAAATCATGAAGGATGTAAAAGGGGTAGAGGTTCAAACCCCGATGGTAAGAATGACTTATCAGGAAGCGATGGATCAATATGGATCGGATAAACCCGATACTCGATTTGGCTTAAAGTTGATTGATTTGTCAGAAATCGTCGAAAATTCAGAGTTTAAAGTATTTTCCGGCGCAGTTAAAAAAGGCGGCAGTGTTCGCGCCATTAATGCCAAAGGCGCCCAGGATAAATTGAGCAAAAAGGGCATCAAAGGTTTGGAAAGTTTCGCGAAGATTTATAAGGCCAAAGGTCTGGCCTGGATTGATGTTTCAGAAGGCGAGATGAAATCACCAATTCTGAAATTTATTTCAGACGAAGAAAAAGATGCTATTTTCGCGAAAACTGATGCCGAACCAGGGGATTTAATCTTCATTATTGCCGATACCAATGAGATAGTCTGTAATGCCCTGGGTCAATTACGGCTGGAACTGGCACGCAAATTGGAATTTGATTTAAATGATCAGTATAATTTCCTCTGGGTAACTGATTTTCCTTTACTCGAGTACGATCCGGAAGCAGGTCGTTATACCGCTAAACATCATCCCTTTACGATGCCTTTAGAAGAAGACTTGCAGTATCTGGAGACCGATCTCTTAAAAGTTCGGGCAGATGCCTACGATATGGTTGTCAACGGGATTGAATTGGGCGGCGGGAGCATCCGTATCCACAATCAGGATATTCAGGAAAAAGTCTTTAAAGCCCTGGGCTTTAGCCAGGAATCAGCATGGGAACAATTTGGTTTTCTGCTGGAAGCGCTTAAATATGGTACTCCACCTCATGGTGGTTTAGCTTTCGGGTTGGATCGCCTGGTGATGCTGCTAACCGATAATGATAATATCCGCGATGTCATCGCTTTTCCAAAAACTCAAAATCATGGCTGCCTGATGATGGATGCACCAGCTAGTGCTAGTCTGGATCAACTCATTGATTTGGGTATCAGTGTGGATGAATTGTAATGAAGGAAATAGGAACCGTTAGAACGCTTCGGGGAAATAACGCCGAAGTTGAGATCAAACGAAATTCAGCTTGTGGCGATTGCGGAGCTTGCCATGTCAGTAAAGACCAATCAGTGATGCTAACAACAGCCAAAAACCCAGTCAATGCCAAAAGTGGCGAAACTGTTGAGGTGGAGATGCAATTTGCCAATGTCTTTGTAGCAGCTTTTATTATGTATGGGATACCGCTGATTGCCTTTATTTTGGGAAGTAGTGTTGCATATTATTTAGTAGGCAGCTTAAATCTCCGGTGGGATCAGGTTCTGACATCATTTTTTACTGGCATTAGTCTGACCGTCATTGCCTATCTGTTAATACGGCAGGTTGATCGGCAGGGACGATTTAGTAGTAAATATCAACCGGTGATCGTGGCGATTGTCGAAAAAAAAGAAACCATTCCCACACCGATGGAAAAACGGATGGGTAATTAAATTTCAAGTGGTATCGGCGTTTTCTTTAACGTCGATACCCTTAATTTCGTAGAAGTTTTAATCGGTTTAAATGAATTAAATAAAAAAAGCTTGATTAATCCTTCATTAATCATTATAATATATTTACTGTCTGGGTGTAGCGCAGCTTGGTAGCGCGCTTGACTGGGGGTCAAGAGGCCGGAGGTTCGAATCC
>NZ_CAKMJU010000106.1:0-12573 GCF_927416815.1 uncultured Acetobacterium sp.
ATACAATAGCCGCAACTAATAGAATATATACAGCATTTAAAATGAACTGTCTTTTTTTGTCATAAGGGGATTCCATCTATTCCTCCGATTTTTTCATCGAACACATCGTGGTCTTCGATTATCAGTAAAACCGCTCCTCAGGTAATCTGAAAAACGGTTTACTTTCACGCTAATTATTTTCTGATATGTGTAAATCAGTTCTATCTTCGATTTTTATGATTACTTTCTCAATTCTTTTCTCTGTAACGTCAACGACGTTTATTAACAAATGTTTAAACCGGACTTGATTGACTTCATCTTTGGGTGGAATATTGCCAAACAGACTGATCAGAAAACCATTTAATGTCTCAAAATCTTCCACTGGCAGTTCTATATCAAGCGGTTCTTCAAGCTCATCAAGACTGATCATACCACTGATTTCAAACGTTACTTCGTCAAGCTGTTTAATTTCCCGATCTTCTTCCTCATCGTATTCATCGAAGATATTGCCAACAATCTCCTCTACCAGATCTTCAATTGTGACAACGCCAGCTGTTCCGCCGTACTCATCAATCACTATCGCCATATGGGTTTTTGCATTTTGTAAATTAAGAAACAATTCGTCGATTTTCTTTTTAACCGGAACAAAAATCGGTTTTCTGATATAGCCATCCAGGCTAAAATCTGTTACTGGGCTCTCCGTTACCAGCGTAAGCAAATCTTTGACATATAGGATGCCAATGATATTATCGATACTTTCCTGATAAACCGGAATTCTCGAGTATTGTTCATTCTTCACAATATCGATTAACGCCTTCAATTCAATGCTAGACGGTATCCCAATCAATTCCATTCGATGGGTCATGATATCTTCAGCTGTTTTATTATTAAACTCAAAGATGTTGTTAATCATGATCTTCTCACGTTCGTCAATGGTACCCTTTTCTTCGCCAACATCAATCATCATGCGTATTTCTTCTTCAGTGACATCGTCATCGACTGAGTTCGGATCAATGCCAAAAAGTCGGACGCAAAAATTCGTCGAAGCAGTCAGAAATTTAACAAAGGGGCTTGTAATTTTAGACAGCACCATCAGTGGCGTTACAACAATAAAAGCAATCGCTTCAGCTTTATTCATCGCCACCCGTTTTGGCACAAGTTCGCCAAGCACTAGTGTAAAATATGAAAGGACGAGAGTAATAATGGCAACTGTTGTCCCCTTTAACAGGGTCTCCGAAATGGCCAGGTTATAGGTTTTGATCAGATTAACCAGAGGATCGGCGAATGATTCTGCCGCAAAGGCACTTGCCATAAATCCCGCCAGGGTGATGCCAATTTGTATCGTGGCCAGAAATCGACTCGGTTCACCTAATAAACTGGTCACTTGTTGGGCTTTTTTATTGCCTTCTTCCGCCATCAACTTGATCTTATTGTCATTGAGCGATATCAATGCGATTTCTGATGCCGCAAAAAACGCATTAATCGCAATTAAACTCATTAAAAACAAAATGTTTGTCAGCACGTATTCATCCTCCTAAATTAAAAACGAAAAAAAGACCATAAAAACAGTACTCAAAATACTGCGTCAAGGTCTACGATGGTAAGATGAAAGTCTTAATCGTACTAAACACGGTTTCACTTTTCTATTTTTGCACATCGAGAAACTAATCCTATGCGTCTCTTCAGGTTCATCGTCCACTTAATGATCACTCCTTTTTTGTTATTGTTGTTATTCTACACCATCTCGCGGTATAGATCAATGGAATTATGCTTACTATAAATATTTGGGATCATCTACAAAGGGGTCGCTGTGAATGGCAATGATTCTTCCTGCAAAGTCTCTATGATCTGGTGACGCAGTGACTTTTGGCCGACAAAGCAACCCCGATTTTACTTAATTAAATCGCCGCTAAATTATTTCTTATGGGTTCCGATGACTTCACGCTTGATGCGATCTTCAACCCGACGGTTAAGCCACATGATCGCGGTTTCAATATGGACTAAGGCCATCGCGTTTTCGGTACATTCAAACTCACCTTCCTGGTATAGCTTTAAGCGATCTCTGACAATCTCTAATAAATCAGAATCGATTACACCGACTTCCGATCCTGGTTCGTTTCTGCCACCCTTTTGAAACTTAATTCTCGCCAGCTCAACGGGATCGTCTTCTTTGGTGCGAATGATGTATTCGCGATAGGCATTGCCAACGGCCTTTTCAGCAACCCGATAGACCTCATTCAAATTGCCTTTGTACTGAACGGTTGTTATTTTTTCACCCATTATACTACCCTCTTTTCCACCTTATATAAAGGTTTAAATTATTTTCTTCACTTGATAATATTTTGCAGACCTTTGCGTTTGATTATCTTTACAAACTCATTATAAGCTTTTTATATCCAAATTCCTATCCTTTATTCAAAGTTACGCGTAATAAATTGAAAACGCTTGACAAAAGCTTTTCAAAATAATATTATTGATTAGAAAGAAAAATATATTGAGATAACTTATGTAGCAATGGAGCTTCAGATATACTTCTAATTACTGTGTATATTCTATTGAAGTTCTTTTTTTGGATTATCGATATTAGATTTGGAGGAAAAGTGATTGATTAAACTTCAAGAGGTGAATAAATATTTCGGAGCAAACCATGTCCTCAAAGATATTAATTTAACCGTTGCCGAAGGTGAAAAATTGGTTATTATCGGACCCTCGGGTTCTGGTAAAAGCACCACGGTTCGTTGTATGAATTTTTTAGAAGCGCCGACATCGGGGCATGTTTTCATTGATGGTGAAGAACTCACCCAGAAAAATAAAATTCAGCTGGTTCGCCGGACATCGGCGATGGTATTTCAAAGTTTTAACTTATACCCACATAAATCAGTGCTGGAAAATTTGACCCTGGCACCGATAAAACTACAAAAAATACCAAAAGATCAAGCCATTGAAAAAGCCCGAAAATATTTAGCGACGGTTGGTTTGAGTGAAAAGGAAAATGCCTACCCATCAACCCTGTCCGGTGGCCAGCAGCAACGTGTTGCGATTGCCAGAGCACTGGCAACAGAGCAAAAAATTATTCTTTTTGATGAACCGACATCGGCGCTTGACCCGGAAACTGTTCAAGAGGTGCTGGATGTCATGATCAAATTATCAAAAGAAAATATTACCATGGTTGTGGTTACCCACGAAATGGGTTTTGCCCGAGTCGTTGCCGATCGCGTCATCTTTATGGATGAAGGTCGAATCGTTGAAGAAGGAAAACCTGAGCATTTCTTTGAAAATCCTTCCGAGGAACGAACAAAGCTTTTTCTCAGTAAGATTTTGCGTTAATTTCTAATATCAAACGATATTAGCTATTATAATATTTATATTTAGGAGGAAAATGATTATGAAAAAGGTACTTTCTGTTCTGCTTGTTTTAGGTCTGGTTTTTACACTGGCAGCTTGTGCGCCGGCGGCAACGACTACGAGTGATAGCGGTGCTGACGGCAGTCTTGATGCAGTCGTTAAAGCTGGTGTTTTAAGAGTCGGTGTTAAAGAAGATGTTCCTAATTTTGGACTTAAAAACACGACAACTGGAGAAATCGAAGGTTTTGAAATTGATATTGTCAAGCTTCTGGCCAAAGAAATTCTCGGCGATGAAAATGCTTATGAACTCACACCAGTAACCGCTAAAACACGTGGTCCACTGCTTGATAATGGTGAAGTTGATCTGATTATCGCAACATTTACCATTACTGACGAACGAAAATTAACCTATAACTTCTCGACCCCTTACTATGAAGATGCCGTCGGTCTGTTAGTTAAAAAAGATGCCGGTTTCAAAGGTCTTGCTGACATGGATGGCAAAGTAATCGGTGTGGCTCAAAGCGCGACATCCAAAGAAGCCGTTAATAAAGTAGCCACTGAAAAAGGGATTACTGTAACATTCTCAGAATATGCAACCTACCCTGAAATTAAAGCCGCATTAGACTCTGGACGCGTTGATGCTTTCTGTGTTGATGGCTCAATCCTCGGCGGATATGTTGATGATTCAACGATGATTTTACCAGATCGTTTCTCACCACAACAATATGGTGTTACCTCAAAACTTGATAACATCGCCCTGACTGAAGCGGTTGACGGCTATATCAGCGGATGGCTAGCTGATGGAACCATTGAAGAGCTAATTACGAAATGGGGACTTAACTATTAATGAAAAGTTCTAATCCTTTTGCCTTATGGCGTTGGGAGAAGATGTTTGGAGAATGGCAAATGTTTGGCGAAGGGTTTCTGCGAACGATTGAGGTCGCAGCCCTCGCCTTAATCCTTGCGGTTGTTCTGGGTGTTATCTTTGGTGTGATTTCGACATCAAACAACAAGGTAATGCGCGGAATCGCAAGGGTCTATGTTGAGTTTTTTCAAAATACTCCCCTGGTTATACAGGTTTTCTTTATGTATAATGGTCTTGCAATTGCCGGACTACGGCTTAGCGTGTTTGCAATTGGTGTACTAGGCGTGGGTATTTATCATGGTGCGTATGTTTCGGAGGTTGTCAAAACTGGTATTACCTCAATCTCAGTGGGACAAGTTGAAGCAGCAAAATCCCAGGGTTTTACCTATATTCAATATATGCGCTATGTCATCCTACCGCAGACGATCAAAATAATTCTCCCACCGCTGACAAATCAAGCGGTTAACCTGATTAAGAACACCTCAGTCCTGGCAATGATTTCCGGATTCGATCTGATGTATATGGCCGATTCATGGGCATCATCCAGTCTCGATTATGGGCCTTCCTATGTCTTTGCTGGTCTTTTATATTTCATGCTCTGTTTCCCACTGGCAACTTGGGCAAGAAAATACGAAGAGCGCCTCAAACGAAACGATATTGCTCGGGTTCCCTTTGATCCAAGTGAGGAGGCGGTAACATGCTAGACGTTTTTAATAATGTATTTACGCCCTCAAATGTTCAATTTATGGCTAAAGGGATGGCATTAACGTTGACCCTGTCGGTATCCGTTGTCATCATCTCAATCATTTTCGGAACAATCCTGGCATTACTGCGTACCTATGAAAAACGCTTTTTAGGTCGCTTAGCCGGGGTTTATATCGAAGTATTTAGAAATACACCACTGCTACTGTGGGTGCTCGTCTGTTGCTTTATGATACCGTATGGTTCGATTGTCATGCGCGGTGGCTTAGCCTTGGCATTATACACATCGGCAGTACTGGCTGAAATCGTCCGCGGGGGCTTAAATTCGATTGCAGAGGGACAATTTGAAGCAGCAAAATCGCAAGGTTTTACGCTGATTCAAACATTAACCTTCATTGTTCTGCCGCAATGTTTTAAACGGATTATTCCTTCCCTCTTATCGCAGGTGATTACGACCATTAAAGACACGTCTTTTCTACAAGTCGTTGCGATTCCGGAGTATACCCGAAGCGGATTTGTTGTGATGGGACGATACACCACAACACCGGAAGTGTTTATGATTTTTTCGGTACTGGCACTCGGTTACTTTGTCGTATGCTTTAGTCTTTCCTGCGTTGTCCGCAGTTATCAAAAAAGAACTGAGACAGCAAGCTAATGAGAGCAAACGAGATCAGGCTTATATTTCTGCAGACATAGACAAAGTCATGGATTTAATTAGAATCCATGACTTTGTTTTTTTATTTACTGCAACCCCAACTCTTTTTTAAGTTTAGCCAGTTCCTCATCGACCGAAGCAATTCCGGCTTCGGCATACTTTTCTTCTAAAGCTTCGGCTGGGTCAACCGGCTTGATGTTGAGTTCGGCCATGGCGTTGGCTTCATCGAGCATCCGGTCGGCCTTTTCTTCCATTCGGGTAAAGGCGTCCATGGCATCCTCGGTTTGATTGGTTGAGCTGCTGGCTTGATTGATGATTTCCTGAGTTTTGGCAATCGAAACCTTGGACTTGATCATGGTTCGACGTGCCTGCAGGGTTTGGATATCCGCCGCCAGTTTATCATGCATCTGTCGCATTTTCATGGCGTTCTTATGGGCAGCGGTATAAACAGCCATCAATTCGGAATCCAGATTTTCCAGCTCCTGTTTTTTTTCAAGAAAGATTCGGGCATCCCCTTCATTCCCGGCTACCAGGGCTTTTTTGGCCAGGCCGGCATATTTTTCCACCTCGATCTTGTTGTTGTCTAGCGAACGTTTGGTTCGGGTTTCTTCGCCCATGATTGCTGCGGTGCTGCGCTTCACTTCGGCCAGATCCTCCAATAAATCAATTAAATACTGATCGATCATGATCGCCGGATCTTCCATCTTATCCAACAGATCGTTGATGTTAGCTCGGATAATATCGCTGAATCGTTCTAAAATTGCCATCTCTTTCCTCCTTGTTTTACGAATTACTTTTTGTTCTCATCTTGCTGACCTGACGGATTATCCTGATATTTTTTCGCCAGGGTTTCGATTTCCACATCGTCAAATTTTTCCAACGGGGTATTTAGCATTTCGGCGGTTCGCTTGGCCTCCAGATTTTTCTGATTTTTGGCGTGTCGCCACCAGACAAATAATAGCATTGCTAATATAACCACCCCAAAAACAATAGCAATGGTAGTCATGGCCGAGATCCAGGGTGACTTGGTAACGGTCATGATCCGGTCAGCCGCATCCCGGAAGGAATTGCTGAAGAACTCCTCATCGGTGAGGCTACCATCGTAATAATTACGGTCAATATAGTCCAGTAAAATGAGGTTGCACAACGATCTTTAATTAAAGGAGAAAACACCAACTATGGCTAAACAAAAAGAAGTAAAAACCAATGCCATGGGCATTTTGGATAAATTTAAAATTGACTATAGCCACCAAAGCTATCAATGCAATGCATTTGTGGACGGGTCACAGACAGCTGACTTACTGAACTTACCCTATGAACTGGTTTATAAAACCCTGGTAACCGAAGGAAAAAGCAAGAATTATTTTGTCTTTGTGATTCCTATCGACTTATCGACCAGCTACAAAATAAAACATAGACAATTTCTGCCTGTCTCTGGTAATCAGTTAAGTTGAGGTCTTGTAGCTTTTTTCTAGGCAGCTAACTCAGGTTGTTTTCTTAAATAAGTTGATAAAATGGTGTCTGGCGAGTAAAATCCAGATCCACATTAAGTGAGTAGGTGATGTAATGAACGATATTATTAAATACGGTAGGAATTTTATGGCAATTTCAAATATTATAGAAGCGAATTGCCATAAACACTGGTTGTTGCAATTGTTCCTCAGCAGTAAAAAGGAATTAAATATTGAAATTAACGGAAAACACATTGCATGTAGTGCCATTCTTGTAAACATGGATACACAACATACTTTTAATGCCGAGGGAGAACCCCATTTCACGATGTTAGTTGATCCGACAACCGACCTTGGCTGTGTGATGAGAGGGTTGCTAAAGGGTCAGCCTTTTTATATTTTCCCAGGAGAAAAAATAAATGTTATGCAGCCTGCTTTCAAAAATGTACTTGAACAAAAGAGCCATGATGCTATTCTTTCCTTTGCTCAGAGCATTACCTTTCAGTTTGATTACAGTAATATGAAAATTTTTAGTGACCGGGTTATAAAAGTACTGAATCACTTGGATGACTGTGTACATGAAGTTGAGTTTCATCAAATAAAATATTTTTCTAAAAAAATAGGCCTCTCTGAAAGTCGCCTGGCACATTTATTCAAAGAAGAAACAGGTATACCCTTAAAAAGTTATATTGTTTTACATAAACTCCAGAGAGTGTACGAATCAATTTTTAATGGCGAAAACATAACAACAGCAGCTCTTAATGTCGGTTTTAATAGTTCATCCCATTTTGCATACACCAATAAAATGATGACCGGAATGTCTGCAACAAATATCATAAGAGATAGCGAGTTTTTGAAAGTTTTCTGACAAGTATATTGATAAAATGTAATCAAACAAAATAGGAGGATTATACAATGAATAAGTACTTGCAAGAAACACAAATGTTGAATTTTAACCACAGTTCAATACAGCGATTAGTAAAAAAACAGCGGTGGACAAATGGCGATGATTTTCATAAAATTCTAGAAATCTATAATTTTGTACGTGACGATATCGCATTTGGGTATAACACAGATGACACGATTTCTGCTTCTGAAGTTTTAAATGATGGCTATGGACAATGCAATACAAAGGGAACGTTATTTATGGCACTGCTGAGAGCAGTTGGAATTCCTTGCCGGATTCATGGTTTTACGATTGATAAGAAATTGCAAAAAGGAGCGATGACAGGGATAATTTATAGGTTTGCTCCCCAAAGCATTATTCACAGTTGGGTTGAAATTCAATATAAAGATCATTGGTATAACATAGAGGGTTTTATTCTGGATAGCCAATATTTGAACAAACTTCAAGAAAAGTTTTCTGATTGCACAACCAGTTTTTGTGGATATGGTGTTGGTACCGCTAACTTTCAAAATCCGCAAATAGAGTGGGATGCCAATGATACTTACATCCAAAAAGAAGGTATCAACCACGATTTCGGCGTATTCATTTCCCCTGATGAATTCTTTGAAAAATATCAGCAACCGATGACGCCATTAAAAAAATGGATTTATCAGAATATTGGACGAAAACTTATGAATCGCAATGTAGAAAGAATTCGCTTTTAACTTAAGGTTAAAAGAATAATATACGAGCAAGGTGACATATTACCGTTTGTAAAGAATTAGTCTAACCTTGTTGCTGCTAACCGAATAAGGCGGGCATTATGACATATGGACGTTTCAAGTTCTGTCAAAAAAAGCCTGTTTTTATGCTGAGTTCATAAAATACGCACAAGGGGACATAAAACCTCCGTCTCCTTGTGTACGTTGATATTATCCATTTTCAAAAAAAAAAGAAGCAGACCTTAATCTGTACCCTGGCTAAAGCCGGCCAGCACAAACGGCCGACCCTGATTGTAATCTTTGATGTACTGATCAAAGGCCTTTGAAACATCCGCGTAGGCCAGATCAAAATATTGATCCGATTGGGATCCATCCATGGTGTTGGCGTTCAGCGCCGCCTGCCGGTAATATGGAGCAAATAAATTGGCGTCATCGGCGTAGAGACCTTTTTCCATATTGGTCGCCCCCAGAAACTGGGCCTTTTTTTGTTGATCACCGAGATCCATCGAATGGGACTCAGCGATCCCCAGATAAACCGTCGGCGCCACAAAAAACACATATTTGATAAAATAAACATACTATTTCAGTAAATTTAAAATGATTGTAAAAGCAGCTTACTTGTGAAAAAAATGGGGAGAAAATTTGGGATGAGATTGCGCCCATGCCGGGCACACCAAATGAGGCACCCTACGGAACGTAGGGTGCCTCGCCTTTTTATTATACTAACTGTCCTGGCAGCTTCTTTTTTTCTTTCGGTGAGAAGTTCATATCAAACGCTTCAACATCGGCATCATCAACCAGATAACCTACCGGGTCTTGATAAGTGCCGGTTACTCCTGTAAGATAGCCTTTTTGTAATTCCTTCACGAAATCTGAACGGCTCCGATATTGATGAAGCACAAAATGTTCCGAACAGCCGGGACGGTATTTATTCCAAAAAGCTTCTCTTGTAAGGTTTTCAACTTCTCTCCAATCCTTTTGCATTTCCAAACGAACTGTACAATAATCATTTGCCAATGTTATAATCTCCTTGTAAGATAGTTTTAACAACATATAAAAGGTCTGTGGATCGTTAATCTATGCAAGCCGCCCAGCTTGCTACAATCTTCAATAGATCATAATATTTCATATAACGATTCTCTTTTTTTTATATTAATTTTCCCACAGCCAAGATGCTCTCTCCAAAGTATTTAGAAATCCATTTGTAGTTCTTTCAAAATCGCAATTGATCGATCCGGTTCTTCAAAAATCGGGCTGTGGGCGGAATTTTCAAAAATGTAGCAGTGTTTTTCGGGAGCCTGGATTTTTTCAAAATAGGCTTCGGAGAGATGCCGGTTAACGGTGTAGTCGTAAGCGCCGACAAAAAAGTAGATCGGAACATCAACCCGGGTTAGCGATTTGCTCAAATCGCATTGCCATAGTTCCTGATAAAGCCTTGTTTTTTTTGTAAAGGCTTTGCCCCGCCAGATAGTTACTTTTTCAGTAACCGTATATTCACGACTTTTCATGACTTCTAGAAATACCCCAGTCAACACCGAATCCATCGTACGGGTGGTGCCAATACCGGCTTGATGCATCATCTGGTCGCGGATCCGATCATAGCCGGGGGTTCCGTAGGGGGCAGCTTTGAGCGCGTTGACATTTTTGTGATGATCAGATTGTTCATAAAAGTCCAGCATAAAATCATAGGCGATTTTTTCAGAAAGATCGGGATTCGAAATCTGAGCTACACCGATATAAGCCCGATACAGCTCAGGTGCCGTTGCCGCCGCCTGAATTCCGATATAGCTGCCACCAGAATGAGCCATCAGAAAGATTTTATCCTGATTAAAGCACTTTCGCAGGTAGTTGCTAACGGCAATGGTGTCATCAATCATTTGCTGGGTGGTCACCGTATCACTGGGAATGGCGGTCTTGTAAGAGCGTCCGGCACCGCGCTGATCCCACCAGACCACCGTAAAATGATCTTCAAGTCCCGAGGGGTATGCTTGATTGAGCCAATATTCCGGCAGCCCTGGACCGCCATGGAGGAATAATAACACCGGTTTGTTTACATCCTTGGCCTTGATGATCATGCCCATTTCAACGCCGTTGATCTCAATCGATGTTTTTTCAGCCAGACTTCCGGCTAAGTAATCGCCGTTGGCATCGGTGAAGGGCTTTATTTCGCCGGGACTGCAAATAAATAGCGTCACTAAAGAAACTGTCGCTAAAGCGATGATTAAACTAAGCAGTAAGAGCACCATCTTCTTAATCATTTTGAACATGACGCGATTTTTCAAATTTTCGTTCATCGTTCAAATCTCCCTGTGTATTTCGGAGCAGATCCTCAATTTTAGTTTCCCATGATTTATCATAACGGACATTTTTCATGGTCGCAATCGAGGCCAGACCGTGAACGGTCGACCACATCGTGATAATGGAATCCTTGATTGTCTGATCGTCCATGCCCAGACTTTTTAAAATACGAAAGGAATGTTGTCGTAGGATTTCAAAGGGCGGAAAATTATCGGTGCCGTCATCATCCATCGCTAAATTTACCGACATGCTGGAGTGGGAAAACAAAAAACTAAAATAATGGGGTTGATTGATAAAAAAGAGGACATAGGCCTTACCCATCTGGATCAGGATTTCGGGGTCTTGGCTGTCCGAATAGGTCTCGATTGCGGATTCTAGCGCGGTCATAAACAAGTTGGTGACATGATGCTGCATCCCTTGCAGGAGTTCATCCTTATTTTTAAAATGACTGTAGGGGGCGGAATGGCTCACTCCACAGCGGGCGGCAACCTTTCGCAGCGACAAGCCATCCTCCCCCTTTTTATTAATCAGTTCAATACCTGCTTCAATCAGGCTGTTTCTTAAGTTGCCATGGTGATAGGGTTTTTCTGACATGATAGTCCTCCTGTAATCTTGATGTTGTAAAGATTATACCCCGCAATCTAGACAGTGTCAAGATAAAAGATAATTATAGCGTTCGGTTTTATAAGGAAACGCAATCCGAAGTTGAAAAATAGTTATATAACTACTTAACCCGCTTAATTGAGTTCAGGTGCTGTGCAGCAACAATAAATTTCAGCCCAATGCATTAATATCGGCTTCGCTATAGAAGCCTCAATCGATGACCAGTTTTACTTTTTCGAATTTAAAAGAAACATCTCCTCAGGTATTTGCAGCGGATTCCGACCACTTTCCTAAGTTACTGCTTGGTCTTATTTTAGTTTAAACTCGCCAACCATCTTCATCAGCAGTTCTGCCTGACCCGAGAGTTCTTCGCTAGAAGCGGCACTTTCTTCGGCAGTAGCAGAATTTGTTTGAACAACCTGAGAAACCTGTTCAATTCCTAATGATCGCATCGAGACGGGTGGCCGTATTGTTGACTGATTCCTTCAAACGATTAAAATCGCCCTGATACGATCCCGTTACCAAGACCTGGAGGTTTCCGTTTGAGATGGCTTCCATCACGGTCATAACCTCGTTTGTTGGTTTGGCGACTTCAACTAGGATATCATTCATGCCGCTGACCAGTTCTTTCCAAGCGCCGCTGAATTTATCGGTATCCGCCTGAGTGGTTAAATGTCCTTCAATGGCAGCCTGGGTCAGCAAACCGGCATCTTCAAGCACCTCGTCGATGGCGGTCTTGACAGTGGTTAAACTCTTGCTGATTTCATTGAATTGGGCGCTGACCGCACCGGTATATTGATCGACTGAGGCCACACTTAGATCAAAGTCCAGCTTTCCGTCAGCCAGTCGCATCAGATTGGCAGCCAGCCGTTCAACTTCTACATTTTGATATTCGGCTACTTTTGACTGACCGGTAATGTAAAGATATCGGGTGGTATGCTGCCGTATAAGGGATCATTCCAACGCATCAGTACTTCATATCCCTCTACCATTTTGCTTTCGACCGAAATAATTGGCTGGTATGCAAAAGAAATCCACTTTTCATCGGTACTGCTATGCATTGTCTG
>NZ_CAKMJU010000107.1:0-7513 GCF_927416815.1 uncultured Acetobacterium sp.
AATTGAATAAAGCCGAAGTGATTATTCTGGATGAATATGGTTATGTCCCACTGGACCGAACGGGAGCACAGCTCTTGTTCGAAATCATATCCGATTGTTATGAACGTCGGTCTATCATAGAGCACATTGACCCATCGGGAAAATTCAAGGTTGGTATTAAGAATGATAGACCGACGTTCATAACAATCGGATATGATTTCGAACAAGAGCTGTGCTCCCGTTCGGTCCAGTGGGACATAACCATATTCATCCAGAATAATCACTTCGGCTTTATTCAGTTTTTTCAGAAAAGCGGTCAGGGTACCGGCTACTTTGGCTTCCGACAGTTTATTCACCAGAGCGGCCGTTCGAAAGAATTTAACCGGGATTCCCTGTCGACAGGCGGCAACGCCGAGTGCGGTTGACAACATGGTTTTACCGGTTCCGGTGCCACCATAGAGAATCAGATTCTTCTTTTCGTGGATAAAGGCCAGGGATTTCAGGCCTTCTGGAGTCAGATCCGAAGGCAGGGTGATTTCATCAAAGCGATATCCTTCAAAGGTGTGAATCCCATAGAAACCGGCGCTGGTAACCAACTTTTGGGTGCGGGTGAGTTCCCGGTAACGGAGTTCGTCACTAAGCAGCTGATACAGATATTCCTGGTGACTGCTGCCTTCGGTGGTTTGCGCCAACTCGGCCAGATTGCGACTCAGACGTAGCTTCCGGCAGCATTCAAAGATTTCTTTATCGAGCATATCCGTCAGCCCCCTTTCCCTGAAGCAAGATATCATAGGCCGTCAGATTGGGATGCATCGGGATCATTTTGGGAATGCCCGGAGCAAGGGTCATTGCAGGCAGCTCAGGTACATCCGAATACAGCCGCCGGTAAAGACTCTCCAGACTGTCGGCATCTCGCGCCTGATGAGCAATTGCATGGTTAACGGTATTTACGGCACTGTCAAAACCGGTGCGACTGGTCAATTCGGAAAGAACCTTGAGGATCTGTCCAACTTCGCTGCCTGAACAGGTGGCCAGATAGGTTTGCATGGTTTCCGGCATCAGCTCATAGATCCCAGTATATTTCAGGGCCCGGGGTCGCAGGGATAATTGTTTCAGATAAGGCAGCCAGTCCATCTGTTCCTGCCTGGTATCCCCATAAAGGCGCCGGTGCCGGACAATTTCCCGAAAATTTTCATCTTGAATGATCACCATTGCCGACGTTAAAACCAGATGAACCGGGCACTGGGCGTACTTTGGAGCTACCGAATAAGCATGCTGTCGTTTGTTCAGATAAATCCTGGCCCAGTTGTCGGCTTTGAGGGTTTGATGACCGGTGAGGTCAAACGCAATTCCGGGCAGTTTGTGGCAGGCCGTCAGATCAACCTGAAACCGCTCCTCGATGGTTTCATCGTAGCGATAATGGTTCCGCCGGGCATCTTTCTCACACTCTGTCAGCAACTGCCGGTTATAATCCGACAGCGACAGAAAGCGGGGAACCGGTACCATGAAGTTGCGACGCTGATAGCCGACCTTGTTTTCGACGTTTCCTTTTTCATGGCCGGCCCCGGGATTCATGAAGACGGCTTTAAAATGGTAATGCTCCCGGAACCGTTCGAATTTGTCAGTCAGTTTTCGCCCGCCACCACGGATAATCTCGGTAACAATGACTTTCGTGTTATCAAACCAGAGTTCCCTTGGCACACAGCCAATGTGGCGGAATATGGCATCCAGCCCTTCCAGCAGGCATTCCATATTTTCCCCGTAAAACAGTTGCAGATAGCCTTTATTGCTGTATGGAAAAGAGACCTCCAGGTATTTTCCAGTCAGTTTTTGGCCATTTTCATAAAACTCAGCCGTACCAAAATCAACCTGCGCTTCTCCGGGTTGATGTACCAGTGGCAGATAGGCCTGTTTATTCTGCTTGAATATTTCCCGGTGTTTCACTGCGTAATAGCTGGCGACCGTCCGATAGGAGCAGTCAAAATCGGGAATTTCGGCCAGCAGGCGATGAAATACCCGTTTAGCTGTATGGCGCTGTTTGCGTGGGGCTGATTTGTCCTCAATCAGCCAGGAATCGATCACCTCCTTGTAGGGATCCAGTTTGGGACAAAATTGTTTCGCCAACGCCGGCTTTGGCGGCGGGCTGTTAAAATCAGTCTGATCAATGTATTTGCGTACCGTTCGCCAATCCAGGTGCAACGCTTCCGCAATCTGGGAAATATTTTCCCCTTTCTCATAAAAACGATTTCTGATATCATGTATCTGATCCATTGTGAGCATTCTCCATTTCCTCCTTGTTCTTTGGTCAGATACAAGGATAATTGATTTGATTTTTGCCCACAATGGATTTTTGCAATATTGTGCATTTTCCAACTTGCAACACTATGGATTTTTGCTTTGCACCTTTCTGTATTTATATTTTACAACAAACAGTCCTCTAAAATTTTTATATAAGGTTTCAGTTTGTTAGTATTGAGATTATCAAATTCAGCAAAGACTTCTGATTGAGGAATATTTGGTATATCAATTTTTTTCATCTCTTTTTTCACTTTCTTTTTTTGTGAGTCTTTGAATCATAATTTGACCTAGAAATCCAACCTGTGAATCAAATTTTTCGAATGTCTTTTCGAATGTGTCTTCAATTTCTTCTTCTAATAATTTATAAAACCCTGTTTTCATTATTTCATATCCAAAAACTTCTCTAGTTAGTGAGTCTATATTTGATGCAAAAGTTTCCATATGTGGCCTTGAAAAATTCATTTCTCGTTGAGTTCTTTCGATTTTTGTGACACAATTGCTTGGCACTTCTTGAAGAACAATAGGAGAATGAGTTGCAATTATGGCAACTGCATTATATTTTCTTAATAAAAAAGACAATGTTCTTATATATGTTGATAACAGTGGCGGATGTAAGTGGGTTTCTGGTTCGTCTATTAAAACAATTGTTTTTTCAAAAACAGAGTTACATAAAAGGGTTAATGAAAGAATAATTATCATATGCCCTGAACTTAAATGTGTGAATTGATTTATTACATCGCTACTTTCTTTTTTTGATTCAATATATTCCTTTAAAAGATTTATAAATCCATTGTCATAAAACATTGGGTCACTGTTCAATAATTCACACATTTCTTTGTAGGCAATTATTTTGTTTCTATTTTTTTTAAGTTCTTCGATTATTATTTTGAATTCTTGCGCTAAATCTTTTTTAGATTTAATATTAAATCGTTCTTCTTCAGATTTATTATTAAATTGTTCTTCTTCAGGAGCTGAGTATTCCGACGATTTAGAGCCACTCAATCCGATGCGCAGAGCCATGTAATCCGACGCAGGGAGCCATCTGTTAAAAATTTCAAATCCGCTATAGAGAGCCACTAACGTAAGTATTAAAATGAAGCTACGGGATAACCGTGATACTTACGAAAGGAGGACATGTTAATGTCCAAAGAAAAACAGATTTTGCAGCTCCGCCTTGACGGATTCAGCCAGCGGAGAATTGCGGATACGTTAAAAGTATCCCGAAACACAGTAGCCAGGGTGGTAAAGGCCTGCGATGCCCACCCGATTAATGAGCAGGAGCTTCAGGCCATCGACGAATCAAAATTGCATCGTCATCTCTTTCCGGAAGAAACACAGATTCCGGTAATGACGCCCCCGGATTATGATTACATCCACAAGGAACTGATGAAAAATGGGGTGACCTTAAAACTGCTCTGGGAAGAATATCTTGACACATGCCGGCAGGCTCAAAAACCGCCTTATATGTATTCTCAGTTCTGCAAGCTTTATCAGGAGCATGTCAATCAGAACCGGCTCACCATGCATATCCACCATAAACCCGGGGATAAAATCATGGTTGACTGGGCGGGAACGCCCCTGCCGCTTTATGATCAGGTCACGGGAACAAGCTGTAAAGTTTATCTCTTTGTGGCAACCCTGCCATTTAGCATGTATTGCTATGCTAAAGCCTGTCTGACCATGAAGGAAGAAGACTGGATCAATGCCCATATCAGTATGTATGACTACTTTGGCGCATCGACCCGGTTGCTCATTCCGGATAATCTGAAAGTTGGCATTCTGAGTCATAAGAAGCATGAAGATCCCGTCATCAATCGGGCCTATCAGGAACTGGCTGATCATTATCAGATCGGGTTGTTGCCGGCCCGGATCTTATCTCCCAAAGATAAAGCAGCGGTGGAAGGTTCGGTTGGGCTGCTGACGAATCATGTGATGGGAAAACTCCGCAACCGGCAGTTTTTTAGTATCCATGAAATGAATCGAGCCATCCTGAAAGAGCTGGAGCGATTCAATCATGCCGATTTTCAGAAAAAGGATGGTTCCCGTTATTCGGTATTTCAGCAAGAAGAGTTACCCTTTATGCAGCCACTTCCGAAATTCCCCTTTGAGTTTGCCCAGTGGAAAACCGCCACGGTACAGCTGAACTACCATGTTGCAATCGATCATCAACATTATTCGATACCCTATGAATACGTCCGGAAAAAAGTCGATCTCCGCTATACCAGAAATATCATTGAGGTTTTCTATAAAGGAACCCGGCTTTGCAGCCATCGGCGTCTGTATGGCCGGCGGGGACAGTATTCAACCAATGTCGATCACATGCCGATCAACCATCAACTTTACAGTGAATGGGATTCGGCCCGATTTTTAAGATGGGCCGACGATATTGGCCCATCAACAAAAGCCGTGGTTCAAAAGATGTTCGATTCCTATCGGGTCGAGGAACAGGCCTACAAAGGCTGTTTGTCTCTCTTAAAACTGGCTGATCACTATTCAACGGAACGATTGGAAAACGCCTGTCAGGCGGCACTTGAATACATTCCCAATCCCCGCTACAAAAATATCAAACTGATTCTGGAGTCTGGACAGGATTCAGTCGCCAAAAATAAAAAACAAACATCATCTCAGTCATCTCCGGATGAGATCAACAAATATGCCTATGTCAGGGGACCGGCTTATTATGGAGGTGACAGCGATGAATAATGATACGCTGAAAAAGCTGAAAACCATGCGGTTGCCCGTTTTTGCCCAATGCTTTCAGAACCAGCTTGAAGATGAAATGACCTATCTTTCCATGTCATTTCAGGAACGTCTGGCTCTGATGGTCGATGCGGAGTATGATTCCCGACACAACAACAATATCAAACGACTCATCAAGGAAGCTAAATTTAATAATTCAGCAGCTTTTCTGGGAAATATCGAATATCTGCCGGATCGACATTTGAATCGCGAACTGCTGGAAAGTCTGGCAAGCAACGAATACATTCGCCAAGGGCTGAATGTCATTTTAGTTGGCGCCACCGGTTGCGGTAATTATGTAAAGTCATGCGTTATGTAAAGTTGAGGGCAGAAATCACTAAAAATCAAAGTTTTTTTGTCTTGAACTTTACATAACCCTATAGAATGTATTTAGAGCAAAGCTCAAATATTTCTATAGGAGGATGTAAACAATGGGAGGATTATTAACCCTTGAAGAACTGATTGATACAGTTCTTCAAAAAATGAGTGAAATGGACTACGCAAAACAAACAATTCTCAACTATCAGCGTTTTTACCGCCGATTTCTAAATTTTGCGAATGAGCGAAACGAAGTCTATTTCACCGAGGATCTTGGAAGCTCGTTTTTGTTGGAAAACTATGGTTGTACACATGATACTATCCACGAGAATTCACCAACAAAAAAGATCTGTGTACAGGTACGCTATATTCGCGTATTGGGGGATTATCAAATCCATGGGATTATTCTTCGCAGGAAGCTTGGTCCGACTGCGGCATCCGTTTGCCCGAAACAGTTTCAGACTGCCTTCAATGGTTACCTTGAAGAATGCAAAAGCAGAAATCTGTCCGAACAGGGAAACTATAGCAGAATGAATCGCATCAGACATTTTATTTTTTATCTGAATGAGCATGGGATTGATGACTGCAATCGTATCGATGCAACAATACTTGCAGAATATATCAGAACATTCATCAATTATTCAAGTAAGTCAGTGACTTCAACTATGGTAGCGATTCGTTGTTTTCTTCAATATCTTTACCTGAATGAACTGACTTCTCAGAATATGGCGGATTCCCTTCCAAAAATCAAAAACTACTATGCGCCAGCGATGCCAAAAACATGGAAAACTGAGGAGGTGACAAAAGTTCTTTCATGCATAGACCGTGGAAACCCTACCGGAAAGCGGGATTATGCGATTCTTTTAATGGTAGCAAGATATGGTCTTCGATGTTCAGATATTAAAAATCTTAAGCTCGAAAATCTGCAATGGCATGACAGTACAATCCAGATAATTCAGCACAAAACAGGCAATCCCGTATCGTTTCCCCTTCTTCGTGATGTTGGATGGGCTTTGATTGATTATTTAAAAACTGGCCGCCCGAGAACAAAATCCGAGTATGTATTCGTCAGGCATGTTGCTCCTTTTGAAGCATTTACTCCGAATTCAGCGTTAAGCAGGATTCTTGTAAAATATATCAGGGAAGCCGGTATTCCGGTTACAAGAGAAACACCATTGGGAATGCATTCTTTGAGACATACACTGGCGAGTACTCTCCTTGAGGAAAATATACCACTTCCTGTTATATCAGAAATTCTGGGCCATTCCAATCTCAAATCTACGGAAATTTATCTGCATATCGATTATGCCCGCTTGAGAGAATGTGCGCTCAATCCCGAGGAGGTGTTTGACAGATGAATAAACCGTTAACGCTTGAGAAGGTTGTATCACACTACATTGAAGAAAAACGTAGCCTCGGATTTAAGTATGACAAAAATGAGCAAGTATTAAACCGATTTATTCGCCTTGCAGAACAGGAGGGATATACAAAACCGCAACTGGATGAAGCACTTGTGACAATCTGGATTTCCAAAACAGTTTATGAGACAGAAAAGAACCGCCAATATCGCATTGGTGTTATACGGGGTCTGGCAGATTATATGATTCGACTTGGTTATCAGGCCTATGTTTATTCGGTGAAATCACGAATATTTCTAAACGACACCTACGAGCCACATATTTTTACCAATGATGAACTGGCAGAACTTTTCCAATCGGCAGCTAAAATGAGTGATACAGAGAAGTATCCATTTCGAAGCAGGCAGTATACACTGATCTTGAAGATGCTATACAGCACCGGCATGCGAAGTAGCGAACTTATGCAGTTGAAAAAGAATGATGTTGATCTTGATACCGGTATCCTCCATATTCGTGAAACGAAGTTTAAAAAGGAACGTTTCATCCCCCTTAATGAAACAATATTACAACAAAGTCGAAATTATGACCGATATATTCGCAGTTATGAACAATGGCAACAATCAGAGCATTTCTTTTTCAATAGTCAAGGCACATCTTTGAAAGATATCTATCATCCATATTGGATAGGCAACCCTTTTTTGGACAAAAATTACGCGGACATCATACACTTATAATCGACTGGTGAAAGATAGCCCAATGAGCCATGAATCCGATCATTATTAAACCAATGGACATAGTCAAATAATTGATATTCCAATGTT
>NZ_CAKMJU010000108.1:0-20173 GCF_927416815.1 uncultured Acetobacterium sp.
GGTGTTGCCAGTTGTTGCTTAGCACCGTCAAACCCTCTATTTATCGGCGTTTTCCAACTGACAACAACTTCTTTCATAAAGGCGCTGCTTGCCGTAGATGGGAAAAATTGGAGAGATGCTTGATGGTATTTAAAAACGGAACTAAAAAAGGATTGGAGGTGATGCCACATGAAGTTCATCCCACATGATTATCAAAAATATGCGATTGAGTATGTTGAAAACCATGAAATTACAGCCCTGCTGTTAGATATGGGCTTGGGTTGACAAAACCGTTATTACGCTGACAGCCGTCAATAATCTTTTGTTTGATAGCTTTGACGTTCATAAAATTCTGGTAATTGCCCCGTTGCGGGTAGCCAGAAATACATGGTCATCGGAAATTGAAAAATGGGAGCATCTCCATAGACTGATTGTATCGGTTGCAGTGGGTACTGCGACAGAGCGTAAAGCAGCATTATCCAGACAGGCTGATATTTATATTATCAACCGAGAAAATATCCAGTGGTTAATGGAGCAAAGCGGTGTTCCCTTTGATTTTGATATGGTGATCATCGATGAATTGTCGTCGTTTAAGAATCACCAGTCAAAGCGTTTTCGAGCCTTAATGAAAGCTAGACCGAAAGTTAAACGTGTGGTCGGTCTAACCGGAACGCCAAGTTCTAACGGCCTGATGGATTTATGGGCAGAGTTTAGACTGCTTGATCTGGGAGATCGTCTCGGCAGGTTCATCGGCCAGTATCGCACCAGCTATTTTAAGCCAGACAAGCGTAATGGCCAGGTCATTTTTTCCTATAAACCGTTACCCGGTGCTGAAGAAGCAATCTATTCCAGAATCGCCGATATTACAATCTCCATGAAATCGACGGATCATCTAAAAATGCCAGAGCTGGTTTCATCCCAATATGAAGTGCAGCTCTCTGATTCTGAAAAAGAACGTTATGAAGAATTAAAACGTGATCTGGTGCTTCAAACAACAGATGGTGATATTACTGCAGCCAACGCCGCTTCACTTACCGGGAAGCTCTGCCAGCTGGCCAATGGAGCCATCTATTCTGACTATGGCGATACCATTGAATGCCACGTCAGGAAGCTGGACGCTTTGGAGGATTTAATTGAAGCCGCCAATGAAAAGCCGATTCTCGTTGCCTACTGGTTTAGGCATGACCTACAGCTCATCAAAAAGCGTTTCACTACCAGAGAGATCAAATCCAGCCAGGACATCGCTGATTGGAACGCCGGGAAAATTCCGATAGCCGTTATTCACCCGGCCTCTGCCGGTCACGGACTAAACCTGCAATCTGGTGGATCAACCCTGATCTGGTTTGGGCTGACCTGGTCACTTGAACTGTATCAGCAAACCAACGCCCGCCTATGGCGTCAGGGACAAAGCAGTAATACCGTGATCATCATGCACCTTATCACAAAAGGCACCATTGACGAGCAAATCTTAAAAGCCCTATCTGAAAAGAACCTGACACAGCAATCACTGATTGATGCGGTGAAAGCTGATTTGAAAATCTGAGACAATCAATGACAATCCGAGGAACTATTATTCGGAGGTGCAATTATGGAACCCTATCAAAGTTTAGTCAATGCGATTATTGTACAGGCAATTAAAGACTACCGAAAAGCAATTCGTTTTTTGAAGCATCATCCCCATACACCAGACCTTGATAACGATCCTCAACAAAATGCGCTGCGAGATAAAGTTATAAAAAATGAGAATGAACGAGATGCGGCTGAGCGCTTTTTCCGGTCAGGATGGTTTGAGATGCTCTCCTCCCTGGATGGTGAGGTCCTGTTAAAAAAGGTTTGTGAAATGGAGGTGGGCTGAAATGACTGCTTTGGATTTTTTAAGCCAGGCTTATCGGTTGGACCTTCGCATCGACAGTAAACTGGAACAGATTAATTCTTTAAATGAACTGGCGACAAAATGTACCGCTACCATCAGCGATATGCCCCGCAGCCCCAACCAGAGCATTTCTTCGATGGCAGATACCGTTGCAAAGATCGTTGATCTTCAAATAGAAATTGACCGGGACATTCATCAGTTGATCGACATCAAGCGGCGGATTGTTGCCAGCATTAAAGCTGTGGACAATAAGGAATTTCAGACGTTGCTTGAGCTTCGATTCCTTTGCGGTTGTACCTGGGAGGAAATAGCCATCAAGATGGGCTTTAGCATCCAGCACACCTATCGAATGCGTGATCGAGCTTTAAAGAAAATCGTGGTCAACGAAAGTGGAGAGTAAATGAGAGTTGATGTTAATACCCAATGTGGTATAATGGTATTGTGAAAAAAGTAGGCGCAGGCCACCACGGGAGAAATCTCATGGTGGCTTTTCTTATGCCCAAAACGAGGTGAATACTATGCCGAGAAAACCTAAGCGACCCTGCAGCTACCCCGGATGTAAAGAATTAACCAATGACCGGTTCTGCGAGGAGCACCAGAAATTATCGGAACAACATTACAACAAATATCAGCGTGACCCAGAGACCCGGAAACGCTATGGCTGGTCCTGGAAACGCATCCGCGATCGTTACATCAGAAACAATTCCCTTTGTGAGAAGTGTTTGAGAAAAGGAAAGCTAACCCCAGCCCAGGAAGTTCATCATATCAAACCGTTGTCAAAGGGTGGTACCCACGATGAAAAGAACCTAATGGCTTTGTGCAGCAGCTGTCACTCTACCATCACCGCTCGAGAAGGTGGCCGGTGGGGGTAGTCAAATCGCTAAAACGAGTTGCAAATGCAACGGGTAGGGGGCAACGCGTGAAAAGTCGCAATTTCAAGAGGCCATATAGGAAAAAGCAAAGAAAGGACGGTGTATTCAGATGGCCAACGGTCACGGCGGTTCCCGAGTTGGAGCCGGAAAAAAGAAGAAAGCATTAGTGGATAAACTGATGGACGGTAACCCCGGTAAACGAAAGCTGACGGTGTTGGATTTTTCCGATACCGCTAAGCTGGAAGGCCAGGACATGCCACCGCCAAAAGAATATCTCAGCGCCACCCAGAAAAATGGCAAACCGCTGATGGCAGCTGATGTCTATGAAATTACCTGGCAATGGCTGGCCGAACGGGGCTGCGCCCAACACGTTTCAGCGCAATTAATCGAGCAGTATGCCATGGCGGTGTCCCGTTGGATTCAGTGTGAAGAATCAATTACTGAGTTTGGCTTTCTGGCCAAGCACCCCACCACCGGGAATGCAATCCCATCACCCTTTGTTGCGATGTCGCAAAGCTTTATGAAATTGTCAAATAACCTCTGGTATCAGATATACCAGGTGGTCAAAGAAAACTGCGCCCAGGAATTTAAAGGCAGCAATCCCCACGACGATGTGATGGAACGGTTGCTTACTGCCCGGCGTGGCGAATAGTCTAGTGATGATGTTTTCTAAATCATTCCTGTTCATCTGGCATCCGATGGTTGAAAACGCGAAAGATAAAATTGCGAAAGGGAAAAATATAAATGGATATACAAAAAATACCAATTAAGAGAATTAAACATGCTAAATATAATCCGAGGAAGAATCTCAAGCCCGGCGACGTCGAGTATGAGAAGCTCAAGCGCTCCATTGAAGAATTCGGCTACGTCGAACCGGTCATCTGGAACCAGCGTACCGGCAACATCGTCGGGGGTCACCAGCGTTTTAAGGTGTTAACCCAGCTGGGTGAAAAAGAAGTGGATTGTGTCGTTGTGGATATGGACGATGAAAAAGAAAAGGCTTTAAACGTTGCCCTGAATAAGGTTTCCGGTGATTGGGATATGCCGCTGTTAACAGATCTACTAAAAGATCTGGATGATAGCGGCTTTGATCTTTCCCTGACTGGTTTTGATCTGACCGAAATCAATGAGCTCTTTGGCGAACCCGATGCCAAGGAGGATGACTTTGATCCGGACCAGGCTTTGGATGAGATCACTACCCCGATGACCCAAACCGGAGATGTCTGGCTACTGGGAAAACATCGGTTGATCTGTGGGGATTCCACAGTTAAGGCAGATATGGACACCTTGATGGATGGCCAGCTAGCTGATCTCATCTTAACCGACCCGCCTTATAACGTCGACTACCAGGGCGGCACCAAAGAAAAACTCAAGATTCAAAATGACAAGCTTGGCGATGCAGCCTTCCTGGCGTTTTTAACCGCGGCCTTTGAGCGGATGTTTGAACAGTCGAAAAAAGGCGCTCCGATCTATGTTTTCCATGCCGACAGCGAAGGCTACAACTTCAGAACTGCTTTCAAAGAAGCCGGATATGTGTTGCGGCAATGCCTGGTCTGGGTGAAGAACTCCCTGGTCATGGGGCGCCAGGATTATCAATGGCAGCATGAACCGATCCTCTATGGTTGGAAGGATGGCGCTGGCCACGCCTGGTACGGAGACCGGAAGCAAACCACCCTGGTTCGGTTTGACAAACCACTGCGAAA
This sequence comes from uncultured Acetobacterium sp., assembly GCF_927416815.1. Classification (NCBI taxonomy): domain Bacteria; kingdom Bacillati; phylum Bacillota; class Clostridia; order Eubacteriales; family Eubacteriaceae; genus Acetobacterium; species uncultured Acetobacterium sp. Next base: position 4,428 of record NZ_CAKMJU010000108.1, read on the forward strand.
CGGCGAGCACCCCACCATGAAGCCTGTCGGTCTTTGTGGTTATTTCATCGGCAACTCCAGCAAAGAAGGCGATATCGTTCTGGACTCTTTCGGCGGCAGCGGCAGTACCCTGATTGCCTGCGAGCAGATGGGTCGGGTTTGTTACACCTCTGAACTGGATCCCAGATACTGCGATGTGATTGTCAAACGCTATGCCGAAACCATTGGTTCTGAAGATGAGATCTCAGTTATTCGAAATGGCGAGGAGTTCCCGTATGTCGAACTGAGGAAGGCTGATAATGGAAAAACACAATAATTTAACCCTCGGAAGTTTGTTTGACGGTTCCGGGGGTTTTCCTTTAGGCGGTTTGCTTTCTGGTATCACCCCTTTGTGGGCATCGGAAATAGAGCCTTTTCCAATTTGTGTAACCACCCGCCGGATTCCGCAAATGAAACACCTTGGCGATATCTCAAAGGTGAAAGGTTCTGACATTGAGCCGGTGGATATTATCACCTTTGGTTCACCGTGTACAGATATGTCCATAGCCGGAAAAAGAGCCGGACTGGAAGGAAAGCAGTCGGTGCTGTTTTATCAGGCGATCCGGATCATTAAGGAAATGAGGTGTAAGAGTAATGACAGCTATCCAAGATTCATTATCTGGGAAAACGTTCCCGGAGCATTTTCATCAAACCAGGGAGCAGACTTCAGAGAAGTCCTCGAAGCGATCTGTAAAATCAAATCGGAAGATGTTGATGTTCCTGAACCTGAAAACGGAAAGTGGGTCAATGCAGGAACGATCGTGGCAGAAGGTTTCTCCCTGGCATGGCGGGTACTCGATGCTCAATATTTCGGAATCCCCCAACGCAGAAGACGCATCTATCTTGTCGCAGATTTTGCAGGTGAAGGTGCCGGAGAAATACTATTTGAGTCAGAAGGCCTGTCTGGGTATCCTCCGCAGAGCCTCAAATCGTGGCAAAGAACTGCCGGAACTGCTGAAAATAGCATTGGAACAGCAGTCGCTCCGCTCTGCTTGAATGATCAGGGTGGCAACCGCATGGATGTGACAACTGGCATCACCATCACCCTTCGGGCCAGTTCGAACCATCCGCCATTGGTACTGGATGCTCCCAAAGCCTATGGCATCTGTTCCGTTGGTTCCAATTCCATGCAATCAGCCAATCCCCGCAGTGGTTTTTACAAGGCGGCTACAGCCCGAACACTCGATGCCAACGGCGGCAACCCCTCCTGCAATCAGGGCGGAATTGCAGTCGTTGCAGCACCGACCTATTCCGCAGGTAAAGGCTCCTTTTTCATGACCGCAGAATCAGAACTGGCAAATACCCTGATGGCTTCGGATTTCAAGGATCCACCCATCGTCAATGCTGTCGATGGAAAGGACTATATCGTTCGTCGACTGACGCCAACTGAATGCGCAAAATTGCAGGGTTTCCCAGACTGGTGGTGTGATGACCTCGGAGTGGAGGAGCCGTCTGAAGCCGAAATCTGTTTCTGGTCAGAAGTGTTTGAAACCCATCGTGAGATTATGGGAAAATCAACCAGGTCAAAAAGTCGTAAACAGATCATCAAATGGCTCATAAATCCACACTCCGATTCTGCGGAATATAAAATGTGGGGCAATGGTGTGGCGCTACCCTGTGTCTGCTTTGTACTGGCAGGGATTGTATGGGTGGTTTCAAAGGAAAAAGATTCTCAGTCGTGACAGGATTCATGTGCGACAGGGTCAGAAATGCTTTTTGTGGTTTTCATAAAGAATGACTTGCTTTATATGTCGTTTAGAGTGATTAATGTACTACTAAAAATACAGGAGGTACAAGTACCATGATTATTGATTTTGACGCAGTCGGTGCAGACCGGAAAAAGTTGGTGGCGGCTGTCAGCGAGTTTACAGGAGAAAAGGCGGTTTATCAGTTTGTGCCAAGCTGTGCATATGAAATCGGCGGATATACCATAGACCGATCAGGCAATCTGATCTGTGAAGACTCTGCCGACAAAAATGAAGTGGAAAGCCTGCTTGAGTTTCTGGCGCAGCAGGGATTTACTCCGAAGCCGCTACTATTAGTGGTGAATTCCGATGAAGGTAATGAGCAGCCATCAGATGAAATTTTGCCGGATGAAACAATCGGTTTTACAGTGGAGTTGCCGACAAGTTCTTTTGATGAAACAACGCTTGCCAATCTTGAAAACCTGATTAAGGCCAAAGGGAATCTGATTAAGAAAGCATTGGACGTTGATGAATTGACAATTGAAAAGAACGAAGAGAAAATAGCCTTCCCGTGGTTTAATATCAAACCGGGGGATAGCGATGCAATCAGAGCCTACTCCCATTTTATTCAGGCTCTCTGCGAAATGGCCCGCAATCAGAAACACATCAGCACCAAAGAAAAAGCGGTCGATAATGAGAAATATGCGTTTCGCTGCTTTCTGCTCCGGTTGGGATTTATTGGTGTAGCCTATAAAACGGAACGGAAAGTTCTTCTTTGGAACCTTTCGGGATCTTCGTCTTTCAAAAAGGGTGGAAAAAATGAAATTTCCAGATAGAGAAACTGTCAAACGGATACGGGAAAAGTACCCGGTCGGCACACGGGTTGAACTGCTTCATATGAATGATCCTCAGGCTCCGCCAGTTGGCACTGAGGGTACGGTATGGGGTGTTGATGACACTGCGAGCATTATGGTGCATTGGGATAACGGCAGTGGTTTAAATGTTGTTTTCGGAGAAGACCAGTGCAGAGTGGTTCAGTCGGTAAAAACCATCTGTTATGGCAAAATCGAAGTCTGGAAATCCCGAACGGAGGCGGAGCGATGCTTTCTTGAAGCGATGATCGGTTCCGGTGGAAGCGAACGTGATCGCTATACCAAAATTTATACGGAATTGAAAATGGGGATGGCGCTTTGCAAAGATGAGGATTAATTCTGACCGTATTCAGAACAGAAGAATTGATAGACACCGCTTTGCTACAGTGTATTTCTAAAGAATTGACTTGCTATTAATGTCGTTTAGAGTGATATATGTACATGTAAAGGTAAAAAATACACTTTAAAGGAGAAAGAAACGATGTTAACAGCAAAATTCGGAATTGAAATTGAGTTTACCGGGATTACCAGAGAAAAGGCCGCTGAATTGGCGGCCAGCTTCCTAAACGGAACCTACTCAGAAGGCGGAACCTACTACGACACCAAAAAGGTCACCGCCCCGGATGGCCGGGTGTGGCAGTTCATGAGCGACGGCAGCATCAACTGCGAACGCAAATCACAAGGCCGCAGGGTCGCTGCTGGTAGAGACTACAGCGTTGAGCTGGTCAGCCCGATTCTTTCCTACCGTGAGGACATTAAGACCCTGCAGGAGCTGGTGCGGCTACTCAGACGAGCCGGAGCCTTTACCAACAGCTCCTGCGGCATCCACATCCACCTGGATGGCCAAGACCACTCACCCCGCAGCATTAAAAACTTCATCAACATCATCGCCAGCAAGAACGACCTATTTTACAAAGCCTTGGAGATTTCCCCCCAGCGGATGAACTACTGCAAAAAGATGGATGGCATCCTGATTGAAAAACTGAAAAAACAGAAGCCCACCACCATGGCAGAAATCGAGGATATCTGGTACGATGGCTACAACGAAAGCCGTCGGATTCATTACCACAACAGCCGCTACCATTTCTTGAACCTGCACAGCTTTTTCACCGGCCACCATACGGTCGAGTTGCGGGGTTTCAACAGCATCCTCCACGCCGGAAAAATCAGAAGCTACATTGTTTTAGCCCTGGCCATCAACAACCAGGCCTTAACCCAAAAGTGTGCTTCTGCCAAGAAGCCCCAGGTTGAAAATGAAAAGTTTGCCATGCGCACCTACTTAAACCGCATCGGCTTCATCGGCAGCGAGTTTGCCAACTGCCGCGAGCACTTGACCGCCGCCCTGACCGGATCGGCAGCATGGCGGTATGGGGTGGCATGAGCTGCCCCTGGTTCAAAAGGAAAAAAGGAGAATGCCCATGAAGACTAAACTGTATCTGGCCTACGGCTCAAACTTAAATCTGATCCAAATGGCCAAACGCTGCCCCACCGCCCGGGTTGTCGAAGCCCTCACCCTCGATGGCTACCAACTGCTTTTTAAAGGCCCCCACGATGGCGCTGTGGCCACTATTAAACCGGAGCAAGGCCGCCGGGTGCCAGTGCTGGTCTGGGAAATCACCCCGGAAGATGAAGCCGCCCTGGACCATTACGAAGGCTGGCCGATTTTTTATCGCAAAGAAACCCTTACCGTCCGTATCGGCCAAAAGCTGACCAAAGCTATGGTCTACCTGATGAACGAGAACCGACCCTTGGGGTTACCAAGCTGTTACTATTATAGCGTTATTTTAGAAGGCTACAAGACCGCCGGCTTCGATCTTGACATCCTACGGCAGGCGGTTAGCGATTCAACCGAAGTGTAATCAAATAGTGGCAATGAAGTAATATAGTGTGTATTTAAAGCGATTTAACTTGCTATTCGTGTCGTTTAGAGTTAATATGTACACAATAAAGAAAAGGAGGCAAACGCCATGAAAGAAGAGAGAATTAGCCAAAAAGACTACGAGAACCTTTTGAAAATCGCCAAAGAAGCATTCTACAGCATTGAACAAAGAGGAGACCTTGAAACCAGAGACAACGACCACGAAGATTTCCTAGACATTTCGGTTTGGAGCCTTAAGGAAGCCTTGATACAGGCTTTTGAAAGCGGAAGAAAGCAAAAATAACAAGCTTCAGAAAAAGGCTGCAAACAAGCCTTTTTCTCGTAGCGCGTATTGATTTTCATATATAAAAGTTTAGGCAGCTCTGTAAAGGGGTGCTTTTTTGTTGTCTTTTTTTACCGGCAACAAGGAAAGGGAAAATATGAATCTGAAAATAGGAACCATGGGCACCGCTGTCGCCCAATTACAAAGGGATTTAAATTTCTGTGCTTATGACGCTGGACCGGTTGATGGCGACTTTGGTAGACTGACCCAAGCGGCGGTAGTGGCGCTGCAAGCCTACCATGGTTTAGAACAGGATGGCATTTATGGTGACCAATCCGATGCCGCCTTAATGGGAGAAATACGCACGATTCAGGAAGCCCTGACAAAGAACGGCTACCACCTCGCAATCGATGGCGCTGTCGGCTCAGAAACCCTGGCATCCACCACTGATTTTCAGAAAAAGAATGGATTAATCGTCGATAGGATTGTTGGCAATCAAACCTTAAAGGCTCTGGGTATTGAAATACCTCGGGCTATCAATCAGTCAGAAACGATTGTACCTTCACTAACGGTTAAACCGCTGCCAGCCGGAAAAGGCAAGGGTCAGCTTGTCTGCATCAACCCCGGCCATGGCGGCTCTGATCCCGGAGCTTGCGGCAACCTGAAGGAAAAGGACATGAATCTGGTGGTCAGCCTAAGACTAGGGCAACTGCTTAAGGAACGGGGATTCAGAGTTGTTTATACCCGAACCGATGATCACTGGATGGCTTTGAGTGACCGTCCAGCCATCGCCAATGAAAGCAATGCCGATATTTTTGTCAGCATTCATCACAACGGATCAGCCAGTCCGGAACCCAGCGGTACCCTGGTCATTTGTTATCCCGGAAGTAGCAACGGCTTAAGACTGGCACAGCTAGTGCTCAACGGGATGTGCAATCGCATGGGGTTAATGAATCGCGGGATTACTCAGCGCGATGATTCCGATGTTGCTTACTCCCTGATGCCAGCGATTATCACCGAAGGAATGTTTGCCACTTCCCCGAGCGACTGTCACTTCTTTAGTAATGGCGGTGCTGAGCTGGAAGCCCTGGGTATTCTGGAAGGAATCCTGGCCTATTTTAACGCTTAAAACAATTATTAGTTCTCAGAAAGGATCGGTCGGCCATGCGTTATCTGGAAAATTACCAACCAACCCCGTTTAAACAGAACACGTCTATCTTTGATCAAAACCGAGCTGATCTGGCGGTTTCATTTATCAATTGCCTCAAGCACACCAAAGGCCAATGGCATGGCCAGCCCTTTGAACTGATCGACTGGCAGGAGCAGATCATCCGGGATCTCTTTGGTATTCTGAAACCCAATCAAGCCCGGCAGTTTAATACTGCATATGTAGAAATCAGCAAGAAACAAGGTAAGAGTGAACTGGCTGCTGCCGTAGCCCTGCTCTTAACTTGCGGCGACTATGAACATGGGGGAGAGATTTACGGCTGCGCTTCCGATCGTCAGCAAGCATCGATTGTGTTTGATGTGGCCGTCGATATGGTGGATCAGTGCCCAGCTCTAAAATCCCGAATCAAACCGATCTTATCCCAAAAGCGCTTGGTCTATAAACCGCTGGGAAGCTTCTATCAGGTGTTGTCGGCTGAAGCATATACCAAGCACGGACTTAATGTTCACGGGGTTGTCTTTGACGAATTACATGCCCAGCCCAATCGAAACCTGTATGATGTTATGCTTCATGGTTCCGGGGATGCCCGAAAGCAACCGCTTTATTTTTTAATCACCACCGCCGGAACCGATCGGCATTCCATCTGTTGGGAGGTTCATCAGAAGGCTGAGGATATTTTGGCTGGGCGAAAGATTGATCCCACCTTTTATCCGGTTATCTATGGCGCCGGAGAAAATGAGGACTGGACCGACCCCAAGGTCTGGCAGAAAGCCAATCCTTCCATGGGGATCACCGTTGATATTGAAAAGATCCAGGTCGCATGTGAAAATGCCAAGGAAAACCCGGCTGAAGAGAACCTCTTTCGGCAACTACGGCTCAACCAATGGGTGAAACAATCGATTCGCTGGATGCCGATGGAAAAGTGGGATCAATGCGATGAAACGATCGACCCGGATGAGTTGCTTGGACGAGAATGTTACGGTGGTCTGGACCTTTCCAGTTCGATTGACATCACCGCCTTTGTTTTGGTCTTTCCCCCAAAGTATGAAGATGAGAAATATGTCATCATGCCTTTTTTCTGGATCCCAGAAGAAAACATCGAACAGCGAGTCCGGCGAGATCACGTGCCTTATGATGTCTGGGAAAAGCAGGGACAGATGCAGACCACCGAAGGAAATGTGGTCCATTATGGCTTGATCGAAAACTTCATTGACGAGCTGGGCACTAAATATAACATCCGAGAAATCGCTTTTGACCGCTGGGGAGCAGTTCAGATGGTACAAAACCTCGAAGGCTTAGGGTTTACCGTTGTTCCGTTTGGTCAAGGTTTCAAGGATATGTCGCCACCAACCAAAGAGTTGATGAAGCTGACCCTGGAGGAGAAGATCGCCCATGGCGGGCATCCGGTTCTGAGATGGATGATGGACAACATCTTTGTCCGGACGGATCCAGCGGGAAACATTAAACCGGACAAAGAAAAATCCACCGAGCGTATTGATGGTGCCGTAGCCACAATTATGGCGCTGGACCGGGCAATCCGCTGCGGTGGGATTACTGGTGGTAGTGTTTATGATGAACGAGGTATATTGGTTTTATAAATTAAGCTTCAGAAATTGTTCGGTCTACCTTCATTGAGGCAATCCCGGATTTCTCGTAACAAGATGCAGATGCAAAATATTTCCCCTTGGATGTTTTTGGAAGATCTTTTTGAACCGTTACCTCATAACCAAAAGGATCCAGTATGGATTTAACCATACGTCCAACAACGGTACGTGTAAATGAATCTGTAAAATCAATTGTTGGATTTGTTTGATTATCAAACCACGTTTCAATTTCACTTACACATGCTGAAAGCGCAGGTTTTCCAGCTTCTGAGGCGTCGATCATACTGATGATATTCTCGTCCTTTGACAGTATGTCAAACAGCAAGATAGCATCTGTGTTCCCATCATACTTTGAGCAATTTGGATTAACAGCAAGAAATTCTTTAAAAGTAGTTTTCATAATTATTTACTTCCTTTTTATTTATTTAGATACTGTATTTCATGTATGTATAATAACATATCTGATATTGCGTGTCTATTGTTTTTTTTGAATTTTTTTAAGGAGGAACACCCATGAGCCGATTAAGAGATCTATTCCATTCACGCGATAAACCAAAAAATTATCTGGATAACAACCCCTTCAGTTTTTTCTTTGGCGGCACCACCGCCGGGAAAACCGTTAATGAACGAACGGCGATGCAAACAACAGCAGTTTATTCCTGCGTCAGAATCCTAGCCGAAACCATCGCCAGCCTGCCGCTTCACACATTTCAGTACACTGACAACGGCAAAGAAAAAGCCGAGGCGCACTGCCTATACCAGCTCCTCCAACATGAACCCAATCCGGAGATGACTTCTTTCGTGTTTCGAGAAACACTGATGAGTCATCTTTTATTATGGGGCAACGCCTATGCCCAGATTATCCGGGATGGAAGGGGACAGGTGTTGGCGCTTTATCCCTTAATGCCAGATAAAATAACGGTGGATCGGGATTCAAATGGAGAGCTTTTCTACAAATACCAGAGTGATAAGGGCGAAGTGGTGATGCGCAAAGAAATGGTTCTGCACATTCCCGGCCTTGGTTTTGATGGTTTAATCGGTTATTCACCGATAGCCATGGCCAAAAACGCCATCGGAATGGCCATTGCCACTGAAGAATACGGCTCCAAGTTTTTTAGCAATGGTGCAAATCCCGGGGGTGTTTTGGAGCATCCCGGGGTAGTCAAAGACCCCAAACGGGTCCGGGAAAGCTGGAACGCAGTCTATCAGGGCAGCAGCAACGCCCATCGGATTGCTGTTTTAGAAGAAGGGATGCGTTTTACTTCCATTGGCATCCCCCCGGAACAGGCCCAGTTTCTGGAAACCCGTAAGTTTCAGATCAATGAAATCGCCCGGATTTTCAGGATTCCACCCCATATGATTGGAGACTTGGAGAAGTCCAGCTTTTCCAATATTGAGCAGCAATCGTTGGAGTTTGTCAAATACACCCTGGATCCCTGGGTGATTCGCTGGGAGCAATCGATGCAGAAAGCGCTGCTGAGTGACAGTGAAAAGAGCCAATACTTTATCCGCTTTTCAGTGGATGGTCTACTGCGTGGGGATTATGCTTCCCGCATGGCCGGGTATGCCACTGGCCGACAAAACGGCTGGCTGTCCACTAACGATATCCGGGAGCTTGAAAACCTGAATCGCATCCCTGAAGCATTGGGCGGCGATCTGTATCTGATTAACGGTGCGATGACAAAACTAGAGGATGCTGGTGCCTTTGCAAATACAAATGAAAGTGAGGAAACAAGTGAAGAAATTTTGGAATTGGATTAAGAATGAAGATGGTTCACGCACCCTTTACCTCAACGGGGCTATTGCTGAAGAAAGCTGGTTCGGTGATGAAGTGACACCCAAGCAGTTTAAATCAGAACTGGTCTCCGGTGAAGGCGACATTGATATCTGGATTAACAGTCCCGGAGGAGATTGTATTGCTGCCAGCCAGATTTACAACATGCTGATGGACTACAAAGGCAATGTCACGGTCAAGATTGATGGGATTGCCGCCAGTGCTGCTTCCGTCATTGCCATGGCTGGAACAACGGTTAAGGTCTCACCGACCAGTCTGATGATGATTCACAACCCGCTGACGGTGGCCATTGGCGACAGTGCGGAAATGAAAAAAGCCATTCAAATGCTGGATGAAGTCAAAGAAAGTATTATCAACGCCTATGAGCTTAAAACCGGCCAACCCCGGGCAAAGCTCTCAAAGTTGATGGATGGCGAAACCTGGCTTAATGCCAATAAATCCCTAGAGCTTGGCTTTGCCGATGAAATGCTCTTTGAGAAAAACGAGACACAGGATAACGTGATGAACTATAGCTTTTCCCGGCAGGCAGTGACCAACTCCCTGCTGAATAAGCTAATACCCCAACCAATAAACCCTGTCGGAATACCGGTCGACGTGTTTGAGACACGATTAAATTTGATTAAATAAGTGGAGGAAACAACGATGAAAAGAATTTTAGAATTACGTGAAAAACGGGCCAAAATCTGGGAAGATGCCAAGGCCTTCCTGGATCAGAAACGCGGCCAAGATGGCATCTTAGCGGCTGCCGATATTGAAGTCTATGAAAAAATGGAAACCGATGTGGTAAATCTCGGTAAGGAAATCGATCGTCTCGAGCGTCAGCATACCCTGGATCTGGAGTTTTCAAAACCAATCAACACCCCGATTACCGGAAAACCAACCGGATTAACCGAGTCCAAAACCGGTCGTGGCAGCGAGGAGTATACGGCTTCCTTCTGGAATGCCATGCGCAATAAAAGCCTAAGCTTTGAAATCACCAATGCCCTGCAAATCGGCAGCGACAGTGAAGGAGGATATTTGGTCCCGGATGAGTTTGAACGCACCCTGGTGGAAGGCTTGGAAGAAGAAAATATCTTCAGAACCCTGGCCAAGGTCATCACTACCGCTAGTGGCGATCGCAAAATTCCCGTGGTAGCGACTAAGGGAACCGCATCCTGGATTGATGAGGAAGGCGCTGTGCCTGAGAGCGATGACTCCTTTGGCCAAGTGTCCATCAGTGCTTATAAACTGGGAACCATGTTGAAGGTTTCTGAAGAATTACTCAATGATTCGATCTTTAACCTGGAAGCCTATATTGCCAAAGAATTCGCCCGCCGCATTGGCGCCAAAGAGGAAGAAGCCTTCTTCATTGGCGATGGCAACGGCAAACCAACCGGGATCTTCAATGCTACCGGCGGCGCCCAGGATGGGATTACGGCAGCTAGTGCCACTGCCATTACGGTCGATGAGATCATGGATCTGTTCTATGCTCTTAAATCCCCCTACCGAAAAAACGCCACCTTTATGCTCAACGATGCCACCGTCAAGGCCATCCGGAAACTCAAAGATGGCAATGGTAACTACATCTGGCAACCATCGATTACCGCTGGAACCCCGGATACGATTCTCAACCGTCCCGTTAAAACCTCGGCTTATGTACCAAACATTGCTGCGGGCGCTAAAACCATCGCCTTTGGTGACTTCAGCTATTACTGGGTGGCCGATCGTCAAGGCCGATCCTTTAAGAGGCTTAATGAACTCTATGCCACCACTGGCCAAGTCGGTTTTATGGCCACCCAGCGGGTCGATGGTAAGCTGATCTTACCAGAAGCCATTAAGACCCTGAAACAAAAGGCATAGGTGGACCATGAGTTATACGACAAAGAATTATACAACCGACGGCGGCGATAAAACCGTGATTAGCGGCACCCTTGATATCAAAGAGGGTGCTGTTTTATTGGGCTTACCCCAAGCCGCCAATCAAACCGATAGCACCGCTACCACTGTTGCGGGACTGGTGACAGATTTCAATGCCCTGCTTGCAAAACTTAAAGCAGCCGGTTTAATGAACAACGAATAATGAAATGAGGTAGCAGTGATGGAAACACTCCTGGAAAAAGTCAAAGCCAATCTGATTCTAAACCACAACGAGGATGATGAGCTCCTACAAAATCTAATCTTTACTGCCACCGCCTATGCGGAAAGCTATCAGAAAAAAGAAGATGGCTTTTATGCAAAGCATGACATGCACCCGACCACCGAACAGGCGGTGATTATGCTGTCTTCCCATTTTTATGAAAGTCGGGATGGCAGCACCGGGGGCTTTTTTGCTGATAACGTTCAGGCCAGCAGCCAGGTTTGGTTGGTGGTCAATAGGCTGCTTAGCATGAATAAGGATTGGCAGGTATAAGATGAGTTTTGGAAAAATGAATACCTTTATCGATCTGATCACCACCCAACCGATCAAAGATGCAGAAGGCTTTGTAAGTAAAGGCGATACCATCATCGCTTCACTCAGAGCTTATAAAGAGGATCGCCATGGCAATGAAAGCTGGAAAAACCGAGCGATTTTTACGAGCGCTTCGGCGCTTTTCAGATTTAGAGCCATTCCCGGCATTGCTATTAAAACCAACATGGTGATCGTCTGTGATACCGGACGCTATAACATTGTTTCAGTTGAGGATGTGAAAGGTCGCGGGATGTACATCGAAGCGCTCTGTGAAAGGATGGAAACCAGTGGCTAAAATTACGATCAACATGCCAGACGATTTTCTGCTTAAGATCTCAGCACTTGCTGAAAAGTCCGATGAAATCATTCCCAGAGTCCTTGAAGCCGGTGGTGACGTTGTGCTTGAAAAAGTTAAAGGAAGTCTTGGTGCAGTCATTGGCAGCCAAACGAAACTTAAGAGTCGGTCTACCGGCGAGCTACAAGCAGCATTGGGGGTATCCCCGGTGAAAAAAGACAGTGCTGGTAATTACAATCTTAAGATCGGTTTTTCCGAACCGCGCTCCGGTGGTGAGAGCAATGCCAAGATCGCCAATATTCTGGAATACGGAAAAAGCGGCCAACTGCCTAAGCCTTTTCTCAAACCGGCTCGGGCTAAGTCCCGCAAGGCCTGTATTGAAGCCATGAAAAACAAACTGGAAAGCGAGGTTGAAAGCCTATGAACAGCTTAATCGAACTGAATCAGATCATTAGCGATCTCAATGTTTCGGTAGAAACTGGGAAATTTTCTGAAGAACCAGCCTATGAGTACATGGTGGTTACCCCGCTGACCGATACCTATGCCTTATATGGCGACGATCTGCCATTGCGGTCGGTTGAGGAAGTCCGGATTTCGATCTTTTGTCAGAACAATTACATTGCTTTAAAAAACAGACTCACAAGCGCCTTAATTAAAGCCGGATTTGTTATCACCGATCGCCGCTATGTCGGTCATGAGGATGACACCGGCTATTACCATTATGCCATCGATGTGGCAAAAGACTATGAAGTGGAGGAAGTATAAATGGCACAAATAGGACTTAAATATCTCATCTGTTCAAAACTGACAGAAACCGAAACCGACACCAGCTACGCTGAAGGCCGAATCATGGCTTATGCCATTAAAGCGGATATGAATATCGAAGTCAATGAAGGAGTCCTGCGGGGTGATGACCGGATCATCGAAAATGTCAAAGAATTCAAATCCGGGAAGCTCACCCTCAATGGCGACCATCTCGACTATGAAACCCGAGCGTTGATTCTTGGACATACCCTGACGACCATTGAAAGTGGTAGCAATAAAAAAATGACTGCCAAAGGAGCCGATGACGGGGCTTTTGTGGGAGTCGGCTTTTATGCCACCAGCATTAAAAACAATATCCGGGGCTTTCGGGCGATCTGGCTGACCAAGGTAAAATTCGGCGTCCCATCTGAAAGCATGGAAACCCGCGGTGAAGCCCTCAACTTCCAGACTCCGACCATTGAAGGGACCATCCTGACCGATGTGCTGGATGTCTGGAAAGAAGAAGCGACTTTTCCAACCGAGGCTGAAGCTAAGACCTGGCTTAACACCATGGCCAGTATTGGAGGTACACCATAATGATGGATAACGATCGAATGGCAAAGGTAAAAATCGGTGGTGTGGACTACCCATTGATCTTCACCACCAAAGCCACCAAGGAAATTGCCAAACGCTATGGCGGCCTTGCCAACCTGGGTGAAACGCTGATGAAGAATGAAAACTTCGAGATGGCGCTGGATGAGGTGACCTGGCTGATTGCCCTGCTGGCCAACCAAAGCATTCTGATTCATAATCTGCAAAATGAAGAACAGAAATCGCTACTCAGCGAAGAAGCCGTCGAGCTCTTAACCACTCCGTTGGAACTGGCAGATTATAAAAACGCCATCACCGAAGCCATGGTTAACGGCACCAGGCGCCATGTCGAAAGCGAAGATACTACCGCTGATGGTGAACCCCTAAAAAACGTGATAGTCGAGTAGATGATGAGGCCTTGTTTACTCGACTTTTATATTATGGCACCGTTCATTTAAACCGAACAGAAGATCAGGTCTGGCTGATGCCACTTGGTCAGCTGCTTGATCTGTGGACTTGTCATAAGCAGTTCCTGGGGTTGGAGAAACCGAAACGGGAATGGACGATTGATGATATTGTTCCATAAAACTAATAATATATCTGAAATAATTAAGATGATTAATATTTCAAACAGTTGATTTTACTGCTGTAAAATACAGTTGTAATATTTTGATTTAATAGCTATAATGTCTATTAAGAAAAGGATTAAAATTATTTTTGTTTATCATTATTTAGAAATAAGGTGGGGTGTATGGGGGTTTTATTAGGTATAATTGCGTTTCCGGGTATCGTTTTTTGTTTATTATTTCTGATAATGAACGTTCAAACAAAGAAACCTTATAAGAAAACAGTTATTTGGTTGGTTTTTTTTGTAAGTATGCTGTTTTTGAGTATGGCAGATTTTACAACAAATGCGTTTGGTTATATCTTGTTGATAAGTTTATTTGCAGCTTTTGGTGTTTTAGCATATTTTGGTACTAAAGATAAGCCAATTAAAACTCCGCTTATCACAATATCTATTGTTTTGCTACTTTTTATGATTAATAGCAGTTCATATAGTTCAACAGTTGATAATAATAAAAGTCAACAAGCGACGGCTACTTCAGAGCAAACTGGAACTGAGCAAGCAGCAGCAGAGCAAGCAGCAGCAGAACAAGCAGCAGCAGAACAGGCGGCAGCGGAACAAGCAGCAGCAAAACAAGCAGCAGAGCAAGCAGCTGTAGAACAAGCAGCAAAACAAGCAGCAGAACAAGCAGCTGTAGAACAAGCAACAACCAGTAATCAAACTGATCATAATTCAAATGAAATTATGCCAGCCGACACGAAATGGGTAAGACCTTTGGGTCATTTTTATGTAGGTGTTGATTTATACTATTTAAATAGTGATAATGAGGGGATAAAATATGCGACGGTAGTAGGCTTTTATGAAGGTGGGCAAAAGGTTGAATGTTATATGTATGAAAGTGATACTATTAAAATATTTAATCGTAAAGATCCGCAATTCATAGGGGATTTTCTTCACATAAGAGCAGATGATCCACACTTGCAGTAATATTTCTGAATGAAATAGAAATCAGTTAATAAAATTTAATTTCCACTAATCACCTGTTTTCAATGGGTGGTTTTTTCATGCCCAAAATCAAGGAGGTGATGCGTTATGGCAGATAATTTCGGCTTAAAAATTGGCGTTGAAGGCGAGAAAGAGTTTAAGAATGCCCTGCGGGATATCAATCAATCCTTTAAGGTCTTGGGCAGTGAAATGAAACTGGTCGAATCTCAGTTTGACCGACAGGATAAGAGTATCGAAGCGGTCACCACCCGAAACCAATTACTCAACAAAGAAATGGATGCCCAGAAGGATAAGATCAAAGCCATAGAAAAAGCTCTGGACAATGCCGCCACCTCCTTTGGCGAGAATGATAAACGCACCCAAAACTGGGCGATCCAACTCAATAACGCCAAGGCGCACCTCAATGGTTTGGAGCGTGAACTTAAGCAAAACGAAAGAGCCCTGGATCAGGTTGAAGATGGCTTTAATGCTGCGGAAAGAGAAGCCGAACAGTTTGGCAAGTCGCTTAAAGATACCGCTAATAAAGCAGAAAGCTCTGGCGGTAAATTTAGTGCTTTAGGCGGGACGCTAAAAGGGATCGGCATCGCCATGGGTACCGCCTTTGTCGCCGTTGGCGCAGCAGCGGTTTCCTCAGCAAAATCCCTAACCGATATGACAGTAGGTGCCGCCGCTTATGCCGATGAAATCCTGACGACGTCAATCGTTGCCGGGGTATCGGCTGAAAGCCTACAGGCCTACAAATATGCCGCAGAGTTGGTTGATGTCTCAATGGAAACCCTCACCGGTTCGATGGCTAAACAGATCCGCTCGATGTCCTCAGCCCGGGATGGGTCAG